>CBDUAB010001061.1:0-2086 GCA_965365045.1 uncultured Planctomycetales bacterium | reverse complement strand
TACTCGGATCGCTGTTGACGTCGCAACATGATTTCTTTGTTAATCCAGTCTTCGTCGGCAGGCGCAAGATCTTGGATCGGCTTTCCAGTAAGGCCTCCGCGATTGACTCGAATTCGACCCCTATCGGCGGAAATGATCAGTTCGTTGCTGCCACTATAAAGTCGGCACACTTGGCCGTCTCCGAATGTTAAGTTGCGCAAACTGTCGTCTGCTTCGACATGCCCCGACAACAAGTCCAACAACACCTGCCAGCGTCAACAGGGCTCCGTTGGGCTCGGGTACGGCGTTGGCAGGAGCGGTTACGCCGCTAAGCCAGTTGATACCGAGTGAGTTTAGATCAGCCGCATCAACAACTTCATCGCCATTGAAGTCTGCTTGCGCCCAACTCGCAGCGTCGATTTGTTGCCAGTTGACACCGACCACGTTTAGATCGGATGTGTCAACGTCGCCGTCTAGGTCAGCATCCCCCAAGACGTAAGGCGTACCCCTGTTTTCCTTCGTACCTGCATCGACGAGCCACCGGTCGCGGTCTGCGAGATCGACTGTACCATTTTCGTCCACGTCGAATGTGGTGTCATTATTCACAATGCCGTCGTAGAGCAAAGCATCGATATCGAGTGTGTCGCAAATGCCATTGGAGTCAAAGTCACAAGGGGAGCTCAAAATGTCGGTATTAAAGGTGGCAACAAAGTTCGCATCCCCTGCGAATTCAAAGCTCCGGAAAAAGCCTTCATCGCTTACCCAGTTAGTCGTCGAGAATTGGAACTCTTCTTCCGTTCCATAGTTGGTTATAGGAACCCAAACACCAGACCCGGGTTCCGTTTCCATGTAGTCAGCAGTCAGTGCGGAAACAGTCACGGGGCTCAGTAGTCCTGCTGCGTCTTGTTCGACAAAAACAGCGCCGTAGCTGTCTCCGTATGTCAACGGCAGGCTGTCAAAAGCAAACGTGATCGCATCGCCGGTTTCGAGCGACAAAGTATCCATGATGACGTTGCTCGACAATCCAACAAGCTCGGGTGAGTCGGTGGTCAGCAGCGTAAAGAAGTTGTAGAAGATATTGTCCAAAATCGCTAACTGGATGACTTCCGCCTCATCTTGCATGCCAGATTTGAAGAACTGAAACCGATCCAAGTGGACCGTGTCATCCAACGCAAACTCAAGGTCGGGTGTCGTGTTCAACGACGGCGAGAACCCTTGGGCGTAAACTGTGTTCCACGTTCCACCATCGGTGTACGAGGTCGTGAACGTATCCGCATCGACCGGTGATAGAAACCCGAGGATTGTGACGCCAATTAAAACACGTTTGCTCATCAAACTGCAGCTAGGCTCTGGGTTCTGAGTGGCATGGAGAAAATACGCACGCCGGAGGCCTGGAATATGGCGTTCGCGACTGCTGGTGCGACGGCAATGATCGGTGTTTCGCCTGCACCGACGGATGGTAGGTCGCGACGATCTCGTAGTACAATATCGAGCTTCGGCACGTGCCACATCCGAGGCACTTCATATTCAGAGAAGCTGTCGCTGGTGATGACGCCATTTTTGAATCGCATTTCCTCGTACAGCGCTCCACCAAGCCCCATGATCACACAACCTTCAACCTGCGCCTTCAGATTCGCGGGATTCTGAATCGCTCCACATTCGTACGCCTGGCATATCGTCAGCACTTTGATCCTGCCCTGCACTACTTCCACCTCGGCGCACGCGGCAACGTACGAGCCCTTTTCCGTACCACAGGCCAATCCAACACCGTGGCCATTTTCGGACTGCGTGCGTCGCTCTTGCCAATTGAATTTCTGCGCCGCGTCCAACAAGACGTCACGCAACCGTCCCATAGGAAGATGCTTTAGGCGAAACTCTAGCGGATCAACCTTTGCCGCCTGGGCTAAGTCGTCCATCATCGATTCGCGTGCAAACGTGTTGGCCGTTGATGCTAGCGCTCGATAGGAACCTTGACGAAGCGGTGAATCACACGCGAGGAAACGCGTTCGTCCATGCGGTACACGGTAGGGCGTGCCAATTGCGGACCCACCTGAGTTGTAGTTCGTAAAATCCCATACGACGACGTTGCCTGCATCATCCAGAGCGC
>CBDUAB010001060.1:0-2088 GCA_965365045.1 uncultured Planctomycetales bacterium | reverse complement strand
GCGGAAAGCATAATAGACACCGACCTCGTGATTCATGCCGGAACAGCGCGGCGAGTAACGCGACAACCAACGCTGCGGTGCTCGCACCGCTCGTTCCGGCCTACTTCGTCACTTTCCGGCAACCTTTTGCAGGATCGCTTCCGATCCGGCACGCGTTACTTCGATGCCACATATTGGCGGCATGTTGGAGCTCCGCGGGCGCCCAACTGGCATTAGGTCGATTGCCAGGTTTTCGGTTACGAGTACGTCATTGAACTCAAGCGTCAGTGCCTTTAGTGGACCGCCAGCTTGCTTCAAGACGTCAACATTCTCGCTGACCGTTTCATTTTGCAACCGTACGTCAAATACGCGTTGATCTGGTTTGTCGTTGTCGGTAGCAGCGAAGTAAAGCCGCACGTTGTATCGCGCTGGTGACTGACCCTTCTCGATCAACGGCAGTTCACAGTGCGAAACGCTCGTCATTCCCGACGCGAAAACCCAGGGCAAATCCGTGTTTTCAACTTTATAAGACTCGCTGTTGTGCTGAAAGTACGATCCGGAAATCCCAAAAGGCGATAAGGGCCGAATATCCATCGGCAGATCGAGTCCCGCGCGGGACGAGGGCCGCGGGTAGCTGAGCCATAGCTTACCGTGGGCATCGCGGCGATCGCCTGGCGCGCCGAGGTTGAGCGCCATATGTTGCACGGGCTTCGTCGCGCCGTCCGCGGTATACACCGACCACACTTGTCGGTTTTCGAGCGGTTCAAAGACGATCGTCGATGTTAGCGAGAAGAGGCAGGCGCAGCCCGCACTCGCCTCGGGGATCATCACCAAGCCGTTGGCGGGAATCGTGTTGATCCAACAGCCCAAACGATGGCCGGCGAAATGGTTGGTTCCGCTGTCCGTTTCGAAATCGTAATAAGCAGTAAACCCGGAACGAAAGAACATCATATTCGGCGTAGCCGAAATGGCACCACAATGATGACCGGGGCGAATGAATTTCCACGGCGTTTGTTCGCCCGTTAGCGGATGCGTGCGCATCAGTTGTTCGCCAGTGTCCAATGCGTAGGCCCACGGCTCAGCGACAATGCGATTGCCAACGATGATCGGGCGATGACGATAGTTCGCATCGCGCGCCCAAAGCTTTTCGCCCGTTGAGGCCGATAGTACAACCAGTCGCCGTCGTTCGAATTCGCCCTTTAAGAACTGGTCCCAATAATGGCCATTGGCGTTCGCACCACACAGAACTACGTGATTCCCCGCGGCCATCACGGTCAGTCGTCCGGCGCCGATGCCAACGCCCGTACAATCCGTGACATCGACCAACTGGGTCCATTTGACATCGCCCGTGGCGGCGTCCAAGCCAACAGCGCGGCGTGCGTCGATGCGTTTGATACGGTCCTCCGCCAATTCCCTGGCCTTACCGGTGAGGCCTTGCAGCTCGGTCTTGTCCCGTTGCAACAACTCTTCGCGTTGCACATCCGTGAGTGAACTATCGACGAAATACAAACGGTCATTGTCGATCGCAATGGTGGTGTGCGAAATACTCTTACCTTGGTGCGTCCAAAGCAACTGGCCTGTCGACGCGTCGAAGGCGAAGACCTGGTCGGTGTTGTCGGCTTCCGATGGACGACCGCGCCGCCGAGCTTCCTCGGCGATCAGTTTCCGCTCGGTGCTGGTACCGTAAAGTCGACCGTCGGCATAAGCGACATAACCCCATTGGTGATCGGCTCCCGTGCTCTCATCTGGAATTGTGTAGGTGCGTACCACATTGCCGGTGGCGGCGTCCATTTGCAGGCACTTGTCTTCGATCACCATGAATACGCTTTCGTCGGTGCCGACAAGATTACCCGGTTCATAGTTTTTGAAAACGCCAGTACGGATCGCTTTGGGGTTGTACTGTTCCCAAAGGAAGTCGCCGTTAAACGCATCGTAAGCCATCACGCTGTGATCGCCCTGTACGAACAGTCTTCCCGCCGTGGATACCGGGCCGACCGCGCTCTGATGTCGGTTCAACATCGTGCTGGGGCCGGGATCGCCATACCACAGCACACGCACACCACCGCGCACGTTGTAGTCTTGGATGGAAGAGGTGTTACCGGGATTGCC
>CBDUAB010001059.1:0-2096 GCA_965365045.1 uncultured Planctomycetales bacterium | reverse complement strand
GTGGGATCACATTCATTTCATCGAGAAACCTTTCTCAATGGCAACGCTTTCCAGGCTGGTTCGTCGACTCCTTGATTCGTCTCGAGAAACCAGCTGTGCCTAGCCGAACTCAAGGCGGCGTGATTGATCTGTACGGAAAGGTTCTTGCCGCGCGCTACGGTTTCAGCGCGGAAGTCCGCGTTTAATTGCTATGGGCTATAGTTTCCTCATATGCTGGTGCGGAGATCTTAGCCAACGCGTCGCGACTGCCGAAATCACATGGCTCGACGAAAACGAATATCAACAGCCAAGCAGACTGACACGTCAAGAAACAACCGTAACCTGCGGTTGCGCCAGTGGTGTCTGGTTGTGTTTGCTCTCGTTGTGGTTAGCACCGCGGTGACGGTGATGTGTTATCGACACTCGGCGCCGAATGAAACACAGCCAGAGGAATTCACTCTGGCGAACGATGACCCCGACACACAGACGGCTTCCTCGCCAACGGCCTTCATTCCTCTCTCAAGCCAAACTTCGTGGTCCCAGTTGGATGATCCCAGCGCCGATGGTTGGGACACGGAAGCCTTTCATGAAAAGGCAAAAAAACAGCTCGACAAGATCGGACAGCTGCTGGTTCATCCGCGCAGTATCGAACGACAGCGGCTCGCATCACTCGTCACCGTGGATTTCTCATGTGCTGAGTTAATTCCGACGTCGGTGGAACCAGTGAGCCAGGATTCGGTATTTGTCGTGGAGCGGATGACCAGTGATGCAAGTTCAGGCGGCACACCTCGTGAGCCATTGGACCAAGCAACGGGCGCGTTTCGGGGCGCAACAGGTTTGACCGAGGCTCTGAAGCAAGCCGGCGCCGAGTTCGCCGATGCTCACGACGTACGTGTTGCATTTAAAGTCTTTCACGTCGAACTTCACCCAAACGGTGTGACGACACGCCAATACTTGTCTCTGTCCGGCGAGAACAACAACGGTGTCATAGAACATCATGCGACATGGACAATTCACTGGCAAATTGCGACGCCAAAAACCAAAGCCCCTCCCAAGATTCAACGGATTGAGGTGAACGATTTTGAAAAAATCCAGACGAACAATGCCAGTGGGCCGTTATTCGCCGACTGTACCGAGGCCGTCCTTGGCCAAAATGATTCCTATCATCAGCAGTTCGCGCACGGTTTGAACCATTGGCTGGAGAGAATCCCGTTCCGCGCCATGTTGACGCGGTTCGGAACTCCAGGGATCGCCGTGGGTGATGTGAATGGGGATGGGCTGGACGATCTCTATGTTTGCCAGGAACCCGGGCTACCGAATCGGTTGTTCGTTCAGAATCCGAACGGAACTGTAAGTGATGTCTCTGATCAGTGGGGAGTTGATTGGCTCGAGGATTCGCGGAGCGCTGTGATCGTTGACCTAGACAATGATGGCGATCAAGATCTGGCCGTGGCCATCTATGGCAACATTGTGATTGCAGTCAACGAGGGACAACGTCGCTTTGAGATTCAAACTGTTTTGCCATGCAGCCCGTCCACGTCGTCGCTGACGGCATGTGACGTCGATCAAGATGGTCGATTGGATTTGTATGTCTGCGGCTACGCGCCCGATCATTCCTTGGACGAGTCGGGCGTGGCGTCGATGGGAGCGGTGACACGCCGTTTCGTGTATCACGATGACGATAACGGTGCGCCCAATACCTTGTATCGGAATGAAACGGCCGATTCACGCTGGGAGTTTACCGACGCCACGCAGCAGCTTGGCCTGGACGAAAGCAACCGTCGCTGGAGCCTGGCGGCGGCGTGGGAAGACTACGACAACGACGGGGATCCCGATCTGTATGTCGCCAACGATTACGGACGGAACAATCTTTTTCGTAACGACGTGGCCATTGGAAAACAGACGTTTGTCAACGCGGCCGCCGTTGCGGGCGCGGAAGACAGTGCGTCGGGTATGTCGGTTACGTGGGGCGATTACGACCGCGACGGCTGGATGGACATCTACGTCAGCAATATGTTTTCGGCCGCCGGTAGCCGAATCACGCACCAGGCCAAATTCAAATCTGCGGCGTCCGCCGACGTGCGCGGGCGACTGCAACGGTTTGCCCGTGGGAACAC
>CBDUAB010001058.1:0-2097 GCA_965365045.1 uncultured Planctomycetales bacterium | reverse complement strand
TTCGTTCGCACGCTCACCGAACTAGGCCCGATCGTTGCTTTTTCGGCGGCGGTTCCGCATCAAGGTGGAGATCACCATGTTAACGAGCAGTGGCCCGATTACTGGGCACGGCTATTTCAAGCTAGAGGCTTTGTGCCGATCGATGCGATTCGCCGCATCGTTTGGGATGATGAGCAAGTGGACTGGTGGTATGCTCAAAACTTGCTCATGTTTGTAGACGAGAATGCGCTTGGTCAGTTTCCACGGCTCACCGTGGAAGCGGAATCGACACCTCGGCCGCCACTTTCTCTCGTGCATCCCAAAAACCTGTCGAATGCTATCTGGCGGCAAGAGACGTTACACTTTTGTTTAGACCTAATGGAAAACTTGCCTTTGTCGGCACAAATCATCCTCGCCGACGATGGCAAACTAGGTGACGTTCGGATCGGCCGACATCGCAATCACGTTCCGTTTCTTGAACGTGAAGGAAAGTTTTGGGGCTGTCCAAGTGATGATCCGACGGCGATTCAGGAACTGGAAAGGATGCGCTCAGCGGGCATGGAATTCCTGGCCCTCGCCTGGCCGTCCCATTGGTGGCTTGATCACTACGCGGATTTCAGCGATTACTTGAGACAGAAATACTCATGTAGTTTCCAGAACGAACGCTTGGTTCTATTCGATCTACGGAAATAGACTCAATTATCGAACGTAACGGGCTCTCCGTCAGCTTTTGCACCCAAGAATTGGAACAACTGGTGATCGATCGTGTCGTCAAGAAAATGGACCGATGCGTCGCCAAACAGGAATTGTGCTCCGCCCGGGTGTGACGATTTGAAGCCAACCTCCGTGTTCCAATTGCAGGAACGGTGGCAAGCGTCTGTTGCAGTATCACTGCACGAATCGAAATTAATTGGAATAAGTGTCGTGCAATAGCCGTTTCCATTGTTGGTTGATGCCCAACCGGTTTGGGCATGTTCCGAGCAACGTGGCCTAACCTCGCCAAAAAAGATCGTGTTGGAAAGACCGTCTCTTATCTTCTGGAGAGTGATGGTGACGCCCATGCGTGTGAATGGCCCCGCGAAATCTTTTAGGTCGTCAAGCGGCGCTATGGCCAAGTCTTGCCATGGATGATCGCAGCTGCAAACGGGGTTGTCGTAAACTGCCGTCGGGCCTCGTGAAGCGGAATAGTTAAACGTTGCCAGTCCGTAGTACGTGTCCGCCGCGTCGTCACTTGGGCAGCGATATACGGAGATTGGTGTGGCGCCAATCAGCTCTCTTGTTCCCGAAAACACCGCGCCGTCTAAATGATCCTTTTGGAAATCGAAGGCTTCGAAAAGCGTTTGGCTTTCCAAGTAAGGAAGCAAGTAAATGAGGATTGAGCCTTTCCGTTTTTGGTGAGCCCTGTCACCGCCCCATACAGCGCCGGGTGGCAAGTGTCCGTACGTGGATTCGTAGTTTGCGACTGCCAAACCAATTTGCTTTAGGTGATTAGCGCACTGGACTCTGCGGGCAGCTTCGCGTGAGGACTGTATTGCTGGCAAGAGCAATGAGACGGTCAATCCAATGATGGCGATAACCACCAACAGTTCAACGATCGTAAACGCGTGGTGATGCGTTCGGCGGAATGGCATTCGTTGCCACCAACAAACGTACATTGGACAAGGTACCTCGGAGAATGCCCCTCACATTCAGAGGGAGCTTCGCACAGAATGCCGTGTCGAGCCCCCTCAGCTCTACTTTAACCTGCGGTTCGGTTTTGAATAGTTTTGTATCGCGGTTAAATGTGGCCTTTTTGGGTGGATTGCGACGCTGTAACCGTTTCCGTCCACATTCTATCGTTTCCCGATGCGGGAGATTGCCGTGTTCGGCAGAATGTTATTCAGCCGATCCTGCTGCCAGCTGTCCGTCGAGATCCAGTTCGGCAGCGAACCGCTGCATGGCCGTCAACACATTGGCAACGTGATCCCAAAGCTCAAGCTTGCCGTCGAAGCACTCGTTGCTGAAATCCACGACCGCTGCCGAAACGTGCTCGCGGTCGACACCGGCGGCAAACGATTTGCCTTTCCATTTCTTCTTCACGGACTTGACAGTCATATCGCGGATGTCGCGACTTGGACG
>CBDUAB010001057.1:0-2099 GCA_965365045.1 uncultured Planctomycetales bacterium | reverse complement strand
AATTGCTGGACCAATCTCGTAAGCAGTTGGGCAATTCGCAAGAGATAGACCACCAGTCACTCGCAGCCAAGAATCGGGATTTCTGGTACGCTCCCGCAGTCTGGCAACTTCGGTTAGTGGACTATTATTTCCTGCGAGTTGCCTTGGCTAACGACCTGTGGGGCATTGAAAGCGCACGCAATCGTCTCGTGGACCAATGCCGATACAAGGGAATCGACACGTTCATGGCGGAACTAGTCGAGACGGGCGGCGCTATCGTCAACACGGTCCTCAACTCCTCCCACTTAGTCCTAGATCGCGACGAACGGCCCGACTTGCCGACCCAATCCGAAACGAAGCCATCATCGACTCCAGCTCCTAAAGAACAAACATCACAACTAGACAATCAAACCGAGACCCAAACGTCCTCATCGATAGATATCGGAAGAAGTCTGCCGCACGGTTCGACCACAGCGATGTTTTTGTGCTTGTCAACAGCGCCGTATCGCATCTGTTGGATCCCCTTGCGTTCGACCCAGCGTCGAAACGCGTCGCGGTTGAAGATACTCGCTGGAAGAAACGATGTTGCTCGTAAACACTAGCCTGACGCGCAAGCGAAGGACATCGCCTAGCAACTGAGCTATCTGAACGCAGGCGACCCAAAGTGACGTATCACGCCACCTCCGAGCTTGACTCGGTCGAGCGGTGATCAAAACCAGACACGCGCTGCTACGAATTAAAACGGCCGAAGAAAACGCGTCATTACAGATCGCACGTCGCTGAGGCCGAAACTGTGCGCGGTGGATTTCGGTCTCGGTGACGTCCGAAGGGAGGTAACGCGATTCACTCGACCGATGTTCTTGTTGATACGCTTCTGGTTGCGATCAGCGTTCCACCGAGACAAGCTCGGAGGGGACGGGTGTATCCCATTGGCTCTAGCCAGGCGTGTTGAAAATCCGATCCCCAGCGTCGCCAAGCCCGGGAACGATGAACTTGTCGGAATTGAGTTCGGGATCGATGGCGCACACGTAAATCGGTGTGCCAGGGAATTCCGCCGCGACGCTTTCAATGCCTTCTCGCGATGCGATCACCGAAAGCAGCTTTATCGTTGGCACATTGCGACTGCGCAAAGTGGTAAGAGCGGCGCGGGCGGATCCGCCCGTGGCCAACATAGGATCTAGAATCAACGCCACGTCAATCGGCCGGTGCGGAGGAATCTTGCTGTAGTATTCGACCGGCCGAGCGGTCTCTTCGTCACGATACAATCCAAGGTGCCACACTTCAGCATCCGGCATCAGGTTGAGAACGGGATCGACCATACCCAAGCCAGCTCGTAGAATCGGCACGAGACCAACACGTTGATTGAGAACGTTGCCCGTCGTTTGTGTCAACGGAGATTCGACTGAAACACTCGTGGTCTCGAGGTCCTTCGTCGCTTCGTACGCCAACAAAACGGCCAATCTTCCCGTTAATAGCCGAAACTCCACGGGTGGCGTCGACTTATCACGCAGTCGCACCAAATGGTGCTGAATCAATGGATGCGTAACTTCGATGACTCCCGATGTCATGTCTCAGCTAGCCTTAATCGTCGTAGCTATTGCTATATCGATGCCGTCCTCGGCGACGACGCCGGTACAGTCGCCTGACGGGCTCTTCACCTTCTAAGAACCAATAACCACCTAGCAGCCGGTAAAAGAACAGCAGCGTGAAGGCACCCAACGTGCCGACGCAAAGCCCAGCCGGACTGACCGGCGTTACCCGTTGGCCATCCATCAATAACGAACACGTGCCGCTACCAATGATCGTCCCGCCGATTCCCATGGCGATTGTTGCCAAAACGCCGCCAGGATCACGACCGGGCATGATCATTTTGGCCAGCAATCCCACAACGGTTCCAAACCCGACCCACACAAATAGATCATTGACCCAAACCCCGATTGGATCAGGAAATTGGTTCATTGTAAAGAACGCCTGAACCATATCACTCATGATCAACCCCGAGATCGCGAGGAAACTTAGCAAGAAAAGGAAAAATGCAGCGCACCTTAACGTCGCATCGGCTGAAGTGGCGAGATCGGAAGAGCACACGTCTGAACTCCAGTCACGCCAATATCTCGTAT
>CBDUAB010001056.1:0-2100 GCA_965365045.1 uncultured Planctomycetales bacterium | reverse complement strand
TCATGGCAACACAAACACCTTCACACGGGAAGGCATTTCGGCCGATCGAAAGATGCGTTGCGTTGCTTTCTGATAATCTGACTCCTCGGCGTGGTAAATATCCACGTATTTCTGTGGATTGCGATCGACAAGCGGAAACCACGTACTTTGCACCTGGACCATGATGCGGTGTCCAGACCGGAAGCAGTGGTACGTGTCGGGCATCGTGAACTTTACACGAGTCGGCGTGTTCGGTTCCAGTGGTTTGGGCTCTTCGAGACTGTCGCGAAACTTGCCGCGTATCACGTCGCCTCTAACCAGTTGCTGGTAGCCGCCCATGCGGACCCCTTTCGGGTTTTTCTTCGGATCCGGATAGTCGTCCGGGTAAACGTCGATCAGCTTTGCAACCCAATCACTGTCGGTGCCAGATGTGGAAACAAACAAATCGACTTCAACCGGCCCGGCCAATGTAATGTCGGTTTCGAGAACGTCTGATTGATAAACCAGAACGTCTGGACGACGGGACGCGAACCGCTGGTTCGCGATCATGTATTCCGCCACCATACCTGTAGCCGTGATGTTCATAAATGGCACCGGCTTGTCCGGATCGCTGATGTACTCGTCAAAGGCGTCTTTCTCGTTGGGCTGATCGAATCGAAGCTCCTTGCCGGCATGGAAGTAAAGCGACTTCGATTGTGCCTGCTTGGGTGGCCATGTGTCGTATTTTCGCCATTGGTTAGTTCCCATCTCGAACACCCAGGCTTCGGGATGTTCGCTCTCGCCCTTGTCCTTCAAATAAAACTCAAAGAACGGGAACTCAATCTCTTTTCGATAGAATTCGCCCGTTTTTGCGTTGAACGGAATGTCGCCAAACGACGATCCTTCACCGTCATCCCACTCGCCATGACGCCACGGTCCCATCACAAGCATGTTGAACGTACTTGGATTGTTGGCCTCGATGTATTTGTAAGTCTCCAGTGCGCCGAATAGGTTTTCCGCGTCGAACCACCCGCCAACCGTCATCACCGCCGGTTTAACGTTTTTCAAATGCGGACGAATGTTGCGAGACTTCCAGAATTCGTCGTACGACCCGTGGCGCATCACTTCTGGCCAGAAGGGAACATCGCCCTTGAGATACTTCTCATCGATCTCCGAGAGCGTTTTCATACGCTTAAAGAACTCATAGCCGTCGGGAGTGCCGTAGTCGAATGGCTCACGCCGAAAATCGTTCGTCGGCTCTGGACGTTCGCGTCCACTACGCGACATCCAGTTGAACATGTGAGCCAGAAAGAACGCTCCGTTATGATGCCAGTCGTCGCCAACGAACCAATCGTTTACCGGTGCCTGCGGCGAAGCAGCCTTGATCGCTGGATGCGAGTCGATGATGCCGGCGGCTGTGTAGAAGCCTGGATAAGAAATCCCCGCGATCCCGACGTTTCCGTTGTTGCCTCGGACATTCTTGACAAGCCAATCGACGGTGTCCCACGTGTCGCTGCTCTCGTCAAAGTCATCGGGGCCGTCCTTCTTTGGACGGTGCGGCCGCATGTGGACAAAATCACCCTCGGACATCCACCGACCGCGCACGTCTTGATAAGCAAATATGTACCCTGCCTCTGCTAACAGCGTTGATGGTCCGAGGTTCTCCGGATACTGATCCGCGCCATACGGCCTCAGTCCGTACGGTGTCCGCTTCAGTAAGATTGGATAGGTGGTCGAATCGTCTTTTGGCACATAGACCGACGTAAACAGCTTGCTGCCATCGCGCATCGGAATCCGATATTCGTACTTCGTGAAGTGCGACTTGACGTATTCCAGACCTTGTCCGGCGGTCATGCACGGCACGCTTGAGACAATCGCTGCAAACACTGGAAGGACGACGCGAATTCCGCGCGTGAACATGATCGTATTCTCCTTGATGTGGCTTCATTGCATTCGGCCGCGATAAGAATTGCAACACGCAATCATAAGTGGCCGGATATCGACGAGCAACAATCGACCAAATTCCAGCCTCATCTAAGAATGACATCTGAAATGAGGTGGTCTGATGGGTCGGCTTACCCGCAAGAGTTGTGGGAGAGATCACCGCCTGCATGTCGTCAACAGTACCATCAGCGGCAACGG
>CBDUAB010001055.1:0-2101 GCA_965365045.1 uncultured Planctomycetales bacterium | reverse complement strand
CGCGTCCACGAACGAGGGGTCGCCGGTTGGGTGCCAACCCCAAGATCGCCTGCCTGGGTCGAGGTAGTCTCGATTCCCTCCATACGAACCACGGTCGATGTCTGTCAGGACGATCAGTGCTGCTGGATTATCTTCGGGAAGGGCGCCGGCTTGAAACCAATCGACAATGTCCCGCGCATGCTGCAAAGTTGCCGAATCGCGATCATCAATTCGGATGAGGTAAGAATCTCCATGCTGAGGTGTTTCATACTCCGCGACCACAAAGGGGATCCGTTCGGCCCGCGAATCGACCAGAGTGAGCAACGCCAACACGATGGCAACGGGAAAAAGCGTTATCTTCATTCTTGCCAAGACCTCGATTGCACCACGCCCGAAAGTTGTGATTTAGGCGTTTGGATGAGTATAACAGATTGTTCAGCGCCAGGCCTTGTTTCTTGTTTTTGACGCTGATTGACCACAAACAAGGCCTGACGCCAAATGGCGGCAACCGGTCGACGTCGCCTTTAACAACGAGGGGCAACTCGTCGTCCTCGACGACGTCTTCACTTTCGCTGTTGAATACACGATGATGCCAAGGGAGGGAGGGAGCCATGAGCCGTAAATTCCTGTCGTTTGACGTTGAAACCGCTAAACAGTTTCCGGGTGATTTCTCCGATTGGCGGAAGCATAGGCCGCTGGGAATCTGCTGCGCGGCGACCGTCGCGGGTGACACGGGCAAGCTGCAGTCGTGGCATGGAGTAAACGACGATGGCCAACCGGCCGGAAGCATGAACGCGACTGAAGTGGGCGCGTTGGTGAATCATCTGCTGGAAATGTCTCGGCAGGGTTACGCGATCGCGACCTGGAACGGTTTACAGTTCGATTTCGACGTCTTGGCGGAGGAGTCCGAGTTGTGGGACCAATGCCGCGAGTTGGCACGCCGACACGTGGACATGATGTTTCAGGTGGTGTGTCAATTGGGGCACGTGCTCAGCCTTGACGCGGCCGCGAAAGGAATGGGACTGCGTGGAAAGACCGAAGGAATGAGCGGTCTGCTCGCTCCGGAGTTGTGGGCGCGCGGCGAGTACGATCAAGTGCTGCAATATGTGGAACAGGACGCCCGCTGCACGCTTGAGTTGGCCGAAGCCTGCGAGCGCAGTGGTCGATTGCGCTGGATCAGTCGCCGCGGCGGATCGCGAGACATGCCGTTGCCAAAAGGCTGGTTGTGCGTTGACGAAGCCCTAAAGCTACCACTGCCGGATACGTCTTGGATGACGAAACCCATAAGTCGCGAATGTTGTACGGAGTGGCTTGGGTAAGGTGAGCAACTCACCGCATGTTAAATCCAACACAGCTATCGCGATTCGATTTCCGAGCGGCAGTCGACACGGACGCTCGGCGACGACTCGGTCAAAGGCTTTGTAGTCGCCATCTTTGAAAACGGTACGGAATACGGCGAGTGGTTCAAAACCACTTGCCGTACTCGTCCGGTTTTACATCGTTCGCAATTGAATGTCGATCAGGCGGTCTTGCGTCGGCGCGCGACCAACAGGCCGGTCAGGGCCAGCAGTGTGAGGCCGAGGCCGCTCGGCTCGGGGATCGGCCGTCCAGCACCACCGAGTGCGGCAACTGCATCGGCGTCCAACGCCGAGCCGTAAAGCGCGATGTTCGATACGTGGGTGAGCAATTCTTCGCCAAGGTCGCCATCGAAGAAGACTTCGAAGTCGCCATCCAACGACCAGCGGCCGTCGATACTACCCAAGTTATGGTCGCCAAGATCAATGCCATTAATATAGGTCGTTCTTTTCACACCATTTTCGACACTCAGCACGACCCGATGCCAATCGGTGCCAAGCAGACCGGTTGTGTTTACGTATCCTTCGCTCCCAACGCCGATTCGGTCAGTCGCCCCATTATCATCAAGAAAATAATCAGAGTCGGAGCCCGGCGAGAGATCGGCATCGAATTCAGCTACGGCGCTAAATCCGGTAACCCCGCCTGGTAGCTTGATATCCATCAGTAGAGTAAAGGCGTTCGTACGCGTGCCGCCACCGTTGGCGCCGATTGGATTGGTTACGGTGTAGTAACCGCCACCAGCATCAAAATTGTCTAAAGAGGACGC
>CBDUAB010001054.1:0-2107 GCA_965365045.1 uncultured Planctomycetales bacterium | reverse complement strand
ATTGCCGGCCGAAGAGAACATGTTACCGACGTACAGATCCATCCATCCGTCGTTATCGTAATCGCCCCAACTGACGGACATTCCCGTGGCCATATCCTCGACACCCGCGGTCCCGGCCACATCGACAAACTTGCCTTTGTCGTTTTGATACAGATTGTTGCGGCCGAAGTCGTTGGCGACATACAGATCCGCGTCTCCGTCGTTGTCGTAATCTTCCCAAGCCGCGGCAAAACTAAAACGACGATTGTTGGCATCTAGCCCGGCCGAAACCGTCACGTCCGTGAATTGAAAGTCGCCGTCGTTTCGTAGCAGCAGATTTGGACCGCCGTTGTTGGCATCGTAATAAGGAACCGGTACCCCCAAGCTGCCCTGAGCCTTCCAGATGGACTTGCCTGGAGAATAACCACAAACGAAGACGTCCAGATCGCCGTCCAGATCAAAGTCCGCGGCGGCTAGTGAATGCAGAGTGGCATTTGCCTCGATCGTTGCACGGCACCGAAAACGTCCCTTGCCGTCGTTGGCGAATACCAGGACATGATTGACGGTGGCCAAGACAAGGTCCTGATCGCCGTCGTTGGCCAAGTCAATAAACAGAGCGCTGGAAGTTAGTTCCAATTGATCCACGCCAGCTTCGTGGGAGACATCGGAAAGCGTTCCATCCGCCAATTGCACATACAGTCGATTTGGCAACCCTCCCTGTTGGCAGATGTAAACGTCATCCCTTCCATCTCCGTTGACATCTCCGATCGCGATTCCCTGATGACCGCTCAGGTCTGGATCAAAGCTTGATTCGAGTTGCCGTCGCCAGTGGTCTATCCCAAAGACAAGGTGTTCGCGAAAGGTCACATCGTTTCTGAACATAGCCGAAGTGCAATCGGAAAAGAGGGTCACCGCGTCGCCGACCGGGATGATCTCCTCGAAATCGATCAGTTGAATTCTCGCGAGGCGCGGCGCGCCGCCATTTGTCGCTAACCGCCACCGACATCTCCAGGTCGCGTTCTGCTGCACGACACCAGTGTGATCGCGCCCGCTGGCGTGATATATCACAGCCGTATCCGTGCCGTCCTCCTGTAATTCGACTCGAAACAGTTTCAATTTGACGGACAACTCATGCGCGCCTCGCAAGGGAACTAGTAGCGAGTCAATCGAACTTAACAGACCATCCGATCCGTGAATCTTTTCGTCCGCCGTTGATTTACCGTTGGCCGGGCGCCAAACGGCAACGGCCTGATCTTGAAATACGCGTTCCAGATTCGATGGTCGCAACTCCGTAGTGACAAAATCGTCCGTGATGAGCGAGCGCAGAAGATCCGTCGTTTGAGTTTCGTCCGCCGAAATGAGTTGGGACAATGTTTTCAGTTGCCTCGCGGCAGCATCGTTGAATATTTCGACGGGCCACGCATCCCTTTGCGAATCAACTTTGTCGAGAACGTCCAAGAGGGTTCGTTCGCCTGGGCGGTTTTGAAACCCTGGAAGAGATGTTATTGACGCTACATTTTCGTCGCCGCCTGCCGGAGTTCGACCGGCTTGTTCAATTTGCGTGGTCGCGGCGTTCGTGCGCAGACGCACCGATGCGACTTGACGATTCGCAGCCGCATCGCTCTTGCGCGCCGACTTTTCAGAATGTGTGTGATAGGCCAGCAGCGCAGCAAGAAATGCGGTTACGCCGACCACGCCTGTTGCGATCCGGCATCGCCGTCCACATGATCGCCAAGCGTCCATTTCAAGAACCGGTAAGACTTAGGAGCCGTTCACTCCACGAGCAGAACAATGCGGTACGGTCGGGGCATGGATCAGCGACAGATCATCCTACAGGACGTGTTCGCTGTCGTCGCGGAACAACACCACACGCGAACGCGATAACAAGAATCGCAATACCAGTAGGCTCCGGCACTGCCTGAGCGGCCGCCGGCACGCTCGCCTGCCAGTTCAGTGCCATGGCATTCAGGTCCGCGGAGTTCGCCCCGCCTCCGGTGTAATTTCCTTGCGTCCAATTGTTGTTGTCCGACTGCCAAGACACGCCCAAAGCGTTCAAATCCGAGGCAGCTACTGTTCCGTCCAGATCAGAGTCACCCACGAGGAATGCTCCGGCAAAACCATTCAAGGG
>CBDUAB010001053.1:0-2108 GCA_965365045.1 uncultured Planctomycetales bacterium | reverse complement strand
GCAAGAAACCTCTCGGCACGAGCGTACCACGCTTCTCCATGTCCCCGCGAATCGCTACCTGCAAATCGCGGATTGTGTTGCCATCGCGAACGATGTGCATTGCATCCGCTGGTTGCTTGGCATGGCCATTTTTGCCGAGAGGCTTGTCCTTGCCGAGCGGACGGTTGTACATCTCCGTACTGGCAAAGACGCCTGCCAGCGCGTAGTAATCTTGCGTGCTGATTGGGTCGAACTTGTGATCGTGGCAGCGGGCACAAGCGGTTGTCAAACCAAGCAAACCGCGACAGACAGTATCCACCCGATCTTCCCACTCGTCGGCTTGCACCTGTGGATCGTTGCGGTTGTAGTACTTGGGGCCGAGCCCAATAAATCCCAGCGCCGCCAGATTGGCCGTGTCATTTGGCACCAGAAAATCAGCAGCCAATTGCAAACGGATAAACTTGTCGTAGGGCATGTCCTGGTTGAGGGCATCGATCACCCAATCTCGATAGAGAAAGGCGTTCGGATAAAACAATGAACTATTGGCGCCCACAATGTGTGCTTGGTCTTCGGCATAGCGGGCGACGTCAAGCCAAAAACGTGCCCAGCGTTCGCCGTAATGCGGGGAACCGAGGAGGCGGTTCACAAGTCTCTCGTCAGCGTTCGGGCTGTTGTCATTAAGATAACCGGTTACTTCGTCCGGTGTCGGTGGCAATCCGATCAGGTCAAAGGAAAGCCGGCGAATGAACGTCCGCTTGTCGGCTGGCGGATTTGGCGTGAGTCCCTGGTCGTCCAGTTTGGCCAACACGAACCAATCAATCCCTGTGCGCGGCCAACTTGGTTGGCTGACCTCAGGTCTTGCCTGACGTTTTGGTTTCGTAAATGACCAAAACTCGCGTGCCGCGACCCAGTCGATCGCCGCGGATTGCTTTGCAAAGAACTCAATACCGTCGGCGTCGGATTCCAACCTGCTTTCAGCTTCAGCAGCCAGTGATCGACCGGATGCGAAAACCAGGATAAGGAGTCCACAGATTGCAAGGCGGCGAGTTCTGGGCCCAGTATTGGCAAAGGCTTCTTGCATGGCAAAGTCCCATGAAGCGTCGGGGGCGACGTTTAGGCAGGACCTAGAGTATACCTGGTTTCGACGCGTGTTGTGAATGACTAATGTTCAATGTGGTTTCGAAGTAACAAGTTGCGGCAATGCCGCGATTCAAAGGCGCACTGAACCGCTATTGCCGAGGAATTGACCAGGCCACGCTCCTGCCGTCCGTAGCACGTCGTGACGTGTTATAATTACGCCGCAAATCGCCAGCGGACTCCGCTCGATGATTCTTGACTGCTCACTTTTCTCATGAGACTCTGGCGAGAAATGCTGAAAGACCCCATACCGCATTGGTCCGTTACCGAAGCCGCCGAGCTGTACGAAGTTGCTCGTTGGGGCAAAGGTTATTTTTCCGTCGGTGACAACGGCAGTGTCTTGGTACACCCGCGCCGCGACATGACGCAATCGGTTGATCTCAAGACGCTGGTGGATCAGATCAAATCGCGTGGCGTCGAACTACCGGTACTGATCCGCTTCAATGATATTCTCCAGCACCGACTTGCTGACATCCACGCCGCATTTCAAAAAGCGATTGACGAGCATGAGTACGGCGGAAATTATCATTGTGTCTATCCCATCAAGGTCAACCAACAACGGCAGGTCGTCGAGCAAATATTGCGGCACGGAAGGAAGTATGGTTACGGTCTCGAAGCGGGCAGCAAGCCTGAACTGATGGCAGTCATTGCCCTAGCTACTCACGGCGCGCCGATCATATGCAACGGCTTTAAAGACTCGGAGTTCATTGAGACCGCAATGTGGGCCCAAAAAATCGGCCGCAATGTGATTCTGGTTATTGAAAAGGCTTCGGAGCTGCAACATGTTGTTGAACACGCGCAGCGCGTCGGTGTACGGCCGCAGATCGGCATGCGCGTCAAGCTGGCGGCGCGCGGCGCTGGGCGCTGGCAATCTTCGGCCGGTTACCGTTCTAAGTTCGGACTGACAGTTTCGCAGGTGCTGAGCGCGGTCGAACAACTCGATGCCCTCGGCATGTCCGATTGCTTCCAATTGTTGCACTTTCATCTTGGCA
>CBDUAB010001052.1:0-2109 GCA_965365045.1 uncultured Planctomycetales bacterium | reverse complement strand
CGGATGATGAGACGCTGCAGCATTACCAACAAGAAAAGGTCCACCAAGACGCGCGCTTTCAATGGCTCTCCGGTTTGCGAGAATTGCCTGCGGAAACTCGCGACGGTCAACGGATCCAACTGTCCGCCAACATCGAGTTTCCACAAGAAGTTGACGTCTGTTTGGAACGTGGCTCCGACGGAATTGGTTTGTTTCGGACCGAGTTTCTCTACCTCAGTCGCACCGGAGCCGCACCTTCTGAAGAAGATCAGTTCGCGGCCTACAGTCGCGTCGTAAACGTCATGGGAGAGAGTCCTGTTATCATACGCACGCAGGATCTTGGTGCGGACAAGCAACCGGATGATGCTACGAACGCCGAACGCAATCCAGTTCTCGGATTACGGAGCATTCGATTGTCACTGCGTGACGTCGGGCCGTTTCGTACACAGTTACGAGCTATTTTACGGGCCAGTAGCGCCGGGAACGTGTGGCTGATGTTTCCCATGATCGCGACTCGAGGCGAGCTGTTGCAAGCCAGAGAGATCCTAGCCGACGTTATGGACGAACTCGAGCGTGAGGGCGTTGAGTTCAATCGAGTGATACCGGTCGGCATAATGGTCGAAGTGCCGTCGGTGGTCATTACTTTAGAACATTTTGTCGATGAGATCGATTTCATCAGTATCGGTACGAATGATCTCACGCAATACGCGCTTGCCGTTGATCGTGGCAACAAAGACGTTGCCGATTTGTACAACGCGTCCGATCCGGCCGTGTTGCGATTTATCCAAATATCGATTCAGTCCGCCCAACACGCCGGCATTCATGCCGGATTGTGCGGACAAATGAGCGCCAATCCGATCTTTACGCAGCTTCTGATTGGTATGGGGTTGCGCAGTATTAGCGTGCCACCTTATGTCTTACCCGAAATCAAACAAGTCTGTCGCAGTGTCACGGTCCAGCAATGCGAACGTGTCGCGGAGATGGCTTTGACGATGAATAGTCCGCAAGACATCAATCGTTTTCTGGAAGAAGAACTGAAGAAAGTCGCTCCGGAGTTGGTCGTGTGAGGCCGTAGTGACGCAAATGGACATAACAACACGTTTGAGAATCCGTTTTCGAAAGGAGGGAGATTTACGTTGGATCAGCCACCGCGACGTCGCGCGCACCTGGGAGCGCGTCTTTCGCCGTGCCAATCTGCGTTTGAAACGAACGCAGGGATTTCATCCCAAGGACAAATTAAGTTTCCCGCTGGCGCTGTCACTGGGCATCGTCGGAGCCGAGGAATTAATGGAAATTGAAATCCTAGACGACGTAACTGTAGACCAAATACACACCGTGTTGACTGGGCAGTTGCCCAGCGGTTTGGCAATTGAGCGAATCGAGATTATCGAGCCCCAGCAGCCCAAGGTTTCGGCTGAGTTTGTTGTGTACGAAGTGCCCATTGCGGCGGATCGGTGCACCGATTTACAAACCGCGGTGGAGACGCTTTGGCAACAAGAGGCGATTTGGATTCGACGGCCTGGACGTGACAAGCCGTTTGACCTCCGCGCCGACTTGGTGGATCTGCAGTTGCGTGATGGTGTGTTGTTGATCAAGCAGCGAGTGACCCAAACCGCCACCGCCAACCCACGTGAAATCCTCACGGCATTGGGTGTGAGTGCGGACGAACAAGCGGGTTACACCATCACGCGCACGAAAGTGGAGACTGCGGTTTGAACGACAAACAACAAAGGCCTCGCGACAGACGGTCCGAGGAAGCAATGAATAGCAAACAAACTAGCCGTGGAAAGGCAAACGAAAAACCTATGAGAAAAGAAATGCTGATCAATGTTGCGCAACCCGAGGAATCCCGGATTGCCATCATCGAAGACGGAGTGCTCGAAGAACTCTACATCGAACGGGCCAGTCAGGACAACTACGTAGGAAACATCTACAAAGGCAAGATTGTCAACCTGGAGCCGAGCATTCAGGCGGCTTTCGTTGACTTCGGCGTAGGTAGAAATGGCTTCCTTCATATCAGTGATGTGGAGCCACAGTATTTCCGGCAGGGAGGCTACGATCCAGACAAGCCCATCCGGAGCGGTCGCGACCGGAACGGTCAGGGCGGGGACGGTCAGCGCGGAGACGGTC
>CBDUAB010001051.1:0-2133 GCA_965365045.1 uncultured Planctomycetales bacterium | reverse complement strand
GCTGAGAACAATATAGATCAGATACCGGAGGGAATGGATTGCAGGTTTCATCTAAATAGCGAGAAACAGCTTTGCCCTATTGGAGAGCGTATGCTTGACTTTCACAACATCTCGCACCCATCAAGAACATGAAAATCCATAGCACAACAATCTTGACCGTCCGCCATAACGGCCGCGTTGCGATCGGCGGCGACGGGCAAGTGACTTTAGACACGACAGTTGTCAAAGGCGACTCGATCAAGATTCGTCCGTTGCTTAACCGCAAAGTTCTCTGTGGTTTTGCCGGCGGCGCCGCGGACGCTTTTGGTTTGTTAGAACGTTTTGAGGCCAAGCTGAAGGATTATCCCGAGAATCTGCCGCGTGCGGCGACAGAATTGGCAAAGGAGTGGCGCATGGATCGCGCCTTGCGGCGACTGCAAGCGTTGTTGGCCGTTGTTGACGGCCAGCACACATTTCTGATTAGTGGCACGGGAGACGTGATTCAACCAACGGACGGAATTCTGGGAATCGGCTCAGGTGGCAATTTCGCCGTCGCCGCGGCACGGGGTTTGGTCGCACACTCGTCGCTATCAGCCGCGGAGATCGTACGTGAGTCATTGGAAATCGCCGCCGAAATTGACATCTATACGAATAAAAACATCGTTGTGGAGGATCTCGAGTGCACGACGTAACCGCGGAACAGAAAAAGACAACACGTATGGACAACAGCTTGACCCCACGTGCAATCGTGGCCGAGCTTGACCGGCACATCGTGGGCCAGGCTGCGGCGAAACGATCGGTCGCGATCGCCATTCGTAACCGCTGGCGACGGCAGCAACTGGATGAAGAAATGCGAAACGAGGTCGCGCCAAAAAACATCCTCATGATCGGTCCGACCGGTGTTGGCAAGACGGAAATCGCCCGCCGACTCGCCACGCTCACAGGGGCTCCGTTCATAAAAGTCGAAGCGTCCAAATACACTGAAGTGGGTTACTACGGCCGAGATGTGGAAAGCATGGTTCGCGAACTGGTCGAAAACGCGATCGGCTTGGTTCGTGAAAGCGAACTAAAGTCCGTCGAAAGCGACGCCGAGGAGCGCGTCGAAGAACGGCTGCTGGATTTACTCGCCCCACGCCCGGTCACGGTTGATGTCGGCGTCGACGAACCCGATTCGGCCCAACATTATCAACGCACTCGGGAAAAAATGCGCGAGATGCTCCGCCGTGGTGACCTCGAAGAACGTCATATTGAACTGCAAATCGAACAGAAAAGCAGTCCCGTCGTATTCAGCGGCATGGGCATGGATCACATGGATGTCGATATCCAAGGAATGTTCGAAAAAATGATGCCGAAGACTTCCGTGCAACGCGATTTGTCGGTAGCCGAAGCGCGTCGCGTGCTGTTCGAGAACGAGTGTAACGCGCTGCTCGATCAGGAGAAAATCAACACCATGGCCGTTGACCTGGCCGAGAATCTCGGCATCATCTTCCTCGATGAAATTGACAAGGTTGTGGCGAGCGATTCCAAGAGTGCCGACGTCTCGCGACAGGGCGTCCAACGCGATTTACTGCCCATCGTCGAGGGAACGACCGTACAGACTCGATACGGTCATGTGCAGACCGACCATGTTTTGTTCGTGGCCGCCGGCGCTTTCCATCGCAACCAACCAAGCGACTTGATGCCGGAGCTGCAAGGACGTTTTCCGATCCGCGTGGAACTGAACGAATTGACGAAAGACGATTTTGTTCGCATCCTCACCGAGCCGAAAAGCTCACTGACCAAGCAATACACGGCACTCATGGAGACCGAAGGCGTCACGTTGGCCTTTACCGATGACGCAGTCGAAGCAATCGCCACCTTTGCGCACCGCGTTAATCAGACAACGCAGAACATTGGCGCGCGCCGGCTCTACACAATCCTGGAAAAACTACTCGAGGAACTCAGCTTTGAGTCGCCAGAAATGAAAATGGGCCGAGTCGATGTCAATGCGGCGTATGTCACGGAACGCCTAAAAAAGATCACCGAAGACGAGGATCTCAGCCGTTTCATTCTCTAGTCCACCACCCCCATAGGACATCGCTTCGGATTCATTAATTAGCGTTCATCAGCGTCTATTAGCGGTTCAAAAAACCCCAAACCGCTAATCGACGCTGA
>CBDUAB010001050.1:0-2135 GCA_965365045.1 uncultured Planctomycetales bacterium | reverse complement strand
GTCTCCGTGGGGCCATGATCACAACCAATTCCGCTTTCACAATCGATCATCGCTCGACCGAGACAAGCTCGGGCGGCGGCGGCATTACCGGTTATTATACGTTGCTGGTTAGAATCACGGCTCCACTGAGACAAGCTCATGCGGTGGCCACTCGGTTCAAAATGTGGGTAAAATTAAGCGCGCGAGCGAGGGACACTACCACATCACGTAAACCCGTCGAATGCCTAACCTTGTGTCCCTCGCTCGCGCGTCGGACTACCGTAATAGCGACATGCGTCTTGATAGAGTCTTTCATGTTGAAGGAGAACCTAATTGGGCAGCGTCACTTCGTGTCGCTCCCTCAGGATGACATTTGTGAGGAACGAAATTGTGATGCCGTCGGTACATTCCGAGCTGCGGTTTTCGTTGAGGGTTAACCGTCGACTCGCTGTTGGCTCAATCCGAAGGTGCCTTGTGTGTCTGGCCATCTTGCTGGGTCAACAGCATGTTCAGGCGGAGCAACACTGGGCCTTTCAACCGATTCGCCAACCCGACGTCCCTGTCGTTAAAGATTCAAGTTGGATTTGCACGCCCATCGATGCGTTCGTGTTGGCGAAGCTGGACGACGCGAGACTGGTTCATTCTCCGCGGGCGGACCGCCGCACGCTGATGCGCCGCGCGTCCTACGCGCTCACTGGTCTTCCACCGTCGCCGCGTGAGGTGATCGACTTTGTCAACGATCGCGATCCAAAAGCGTATGAGCACGTCGTGGACAAACTGCTTGACTCAACGCATTATGGCGAGCATTGGGCGCGGCGTTGGCTCGACGTGGCCCGTTATTCCGACACGAAGGGCTATGTTTACGCGCGCGAGGAACGATTCTGGGTACATGCCTGGGCGTACCGTGATTGGGTGGTCCGGTCTCTGAACGCCGACTTGCCGTACAACAGGTTTCTGCTGCTGCAGTTGGCGGCGGATCAAGTGAAGGATCGAGCGGAGGGCGATTTGGCGGCAATGGGATTCCTCACGGTTGGACGCCGGTTTCTCGGTGTCAAACACGACATCATCGATGATCGCATAGACGTCGTGTGCCGAGGGACCATGGGGCTAACGGTAAGCTGTGCCCGCTGCCATGACCACAAGTACGATCCGATTGCCACGGCTGACTACTATTCCCTCTACGGGGTCTTCGACAGTTGCGCCGAACGACTTGTGCGTCTAAGCGATTCCGCTCCTGTTGACGAAGCATTCGAAGCAGAGTTGCAGCGCCGGCAGCAAGAGCTACAGTCGCAAACGACCGCCGCCCATCGCGAAACGTCGGATCGCGTCCGCCAGCGGGTAGCCGATTACCTCCAAGCCCAAACGGAGTTACACAAATATCCGCCTCAAGCGTTTGGTCAGATCTTGCAGAAGACCGATTTGTTGCCGCCGTTTGTGCGACGCTGGGAGACGTACCTGCGCGCGGCGGACCGTCGGCGTGATCCCGTGTTCACGGCTTGGCACGCCTACGCCGAACTACCAGACAAGTCATTTGCACAACGGGCGATCGCAGTGACACGGCGACTTCAGGAATCGGCGCACACCAACATCAAAACTATCAACCCGCTTGTCGCGAAGGCGTTTGTGGATTCTCCAGCGTCTTTTGGTGAAGTGATCGAGCGGTACGCCACGGTCTTCGCCAAGATCAACGCGGATTGGAATTCGGCACTCGACGTGGCGAAGATGAACAACGTGGAACCACCGGTGGAACTTCCTGAGCCGGCTGCCGAAGCATTACGTCGCGTCTTGTATGGACCGGGAGCACCGTGTGAAGTCCCAGCGGAGTCGATCGTCGATACGGAGAGCTTTTTTGATACCGCAACGTGTGAGAAGTTGTGGAAGCTCCAAGGTGAGGTGGATCGCTGGATCATTAAATCCAACGCAGAAACTCCTCATGCCCTGGCGCTTGTGGATCGACCTCGGCCGGCGCAACCTCGGATTTTTCGCCGCGGCAACCCCGGCAACAAAGGCGACGAAGTACCGAGACAACTCCTGCCGCTGCTGTCCGGAGAAGAACAGGTGCCATTTCAACACGGAAGTGGCCGCTTGGAATTGGCAAGAGCCATTATTGACCCGGACATTCCGCTTACGGCTCGTGTCATCGTGAATCGAGTTTG
>CBDUAB010001049.1:0-2139 GCA_965365045.1 uncultured Planctomycetales bacterium | reverse complement strand
CAGGCACAAACCAGTTGCTGATGCGATCCGGGCGAGGTAGTATCCGGGCGAAATTTTACGCACCGCCCGCCGATATCTTCTTGGTGGACGGTGATCAGACGCTGCCCGATATGATCGCTGACACGGCTATGAACACCTGGGGAGCGGCAATTGTGATCAACGCCTCCGAGGAAACGACACAAGATCTGTTCATTGCAACGGATGGTGAGCTGCTGAACCGAGCGATAACTCCATTGCCTGCAATTCCGCCAATGAGCATGCGCAAAGTTGGCTTCCGTATCCAATCTGGCGCGATAACGACCGACGAACAAACGACTGCGGGTACGATTGAGATTATGAACGGTGAAAAAACTGTTCATCGGATTCCGCTGCAACTTCGTATACGGCAACCGCACGACGCCCAAAAACGAACGTTCGTAAGCCGACTCGACAACAGTGTTCAGTATTTCGGTCTGCGTCCGGCCGTTCCACTGTCTCCTAAGAAACCACTGTCTCCTAACGATCCACTGTCTGCTAACGAACGCCTGTCTGTTAACGAACCACCGGCATCGCTGGTACTTTCTTGCCACGGCGCATCCGTTGAGGGCATTGGTCAGGCAGCTTCGTATTCTCAAAAGAGTTGGCTGCACTTAGTTGCGCCCACCAACCGGCGCCCTTACGGCTTTGACTGGGAGGACGTCGGTCGAGCGGACGCCATGGAAGTTTTGGAACTGGCCAAGGAGCAGTTGGCGCACGATCCCGCGCGGGTCTACTTGACTGGACATTCGATGGGCGGGCATGGAGCGTGGCATCTCGGTTCCCTTTATCCGGATCAATTCGCCGCCATCGGCCCCAGCGCCGGGTGGGTTTCGTATACCAGTTATGCGCGGCGACGTCGCGACGATGATGAACATCCCCCTTCGCCAATGGATAAGCTATTGCAGCGTGGCCGCAAGATCGGCGATCCGCGAGAGCTCACAGTCAATCTGAAACATCACGGCATCTACGTGCTGCATGGGGCGGATGACAACAACGTCCCTGCTTCGCAGGCACGAACAATGGCCGACGTCTTAGGGCCGATACACAACGACTGGACTATCCACGAGGAGCCGGGAAAAGGGCATTGGTGGAGCAACGAGCTTGACGATGGCGGCGCCACCTGCATGGACTGGCCCCACATGTACGATATGTTCGCGCGTCACGCGCTACCTCAAGCCCGGAGTGTACGGACCGTCGAGTTTGCTACTGCTAACCCAGGTGTGTCCAGCAACTGTTACTGGCTCTCGATCGAGGGCCAACTAAAACACCACGATGTGAGTAGCGTAAAGATACACACTTGGCCCAACAAGCGACGATTTGTGGGCACGACAGAGAACGTAGCAGTTCTCAAGTTTGACCTGCGCCATCTCATGTCGTCGGGTTCGATTACCGTGGAACTGGACGGTCAAACTTTGGAGGATATCGACCACCCAGAGAGTTCGGACTTGTGGCTAGCAAATCGCAATCAAGAATGGTTGGTAATCGACGCGCCGCCTCGGTCGCATAAAGGATCGCATCGTTACGGAGCCATCAAAAACGAAATACGAAATCGTTTGCTGTTTGTCTATGGGACAAACGGCGACGAACAAGAAAACAAGTTGACGCTGGACAAAGCGAGGCTTGACTCTGAAACGTTTTGGTATCGTGGTAATGGAGGCGTGGATTTCGTTCCCGACGTCGCATTTGATTCCGCAAGTTACCCGGACCGCAACATCGTCCTTTACGGCAACGCGGAGACAAATACAGCTTGGTCGCAGTTGTTGAAAGATAGCCCGGTGCAAGTGTGGCGGAACCGAATTCAGATCGGCGACCGTACCATCGAAGGGGAGGCGTTGGCAACGCTCTTTCTCCGCCCTCGACCGGACAGCGACACTGCGTCCGTGATTGCCATCAGCGGCACCGGACCAAGCGGTATCCGGCTTTCCTACAAACAGTCCTTGTTTGTTCCGTTCGTCCGCTATCCCGACTGTCTTGTCTTGTCTGGCATGGAACTTGAAAGCGGAGCGGCCACCGTGGAAGTAGCCGGTTACTTTGGATTGGATTGGTCGGTCGACGCCGGAGAATTCGAGTGGCACAGCGGGAACGATTAGGATTTCGATAATCGGATTTCGAATTCTTGAC
>CBDUAB010001048.1:0-2142 GCA_965365045.1 uncultured Planctomycetales bacterium | reverse complement strand
GCCAATCTGGAGTTGCTCAGTTCGGGAGCATGGCGGAAACAAGTATCTGGAATCGAGTCCGTTTTGCAACACGAACTGGAGCCTTGCCGGACGCTACCTGCCGTTCACGATGTTCGTGTTCTCGGAGCCATTGGCGTCATCGAATTGCGCGAGCCGGTCGATTTGCGTGTTGTCCAACCAAAACTTGTCGCAAAGGGAGTATGGCTGCGGCCGTTCGGGCGGCTCATCTACACCATGCCACCGTTTGTCATCGAAATGGACGACCTGCGTGAAGTCACCGCCGCAATGCGCGAAGTTGTTGGGCAACTTAATAGTTAAACCTTAACGAACAGGCAAGATCTCAGGCCAAATGCGTGACTCTCCCATTTTTGCTAACCGATTCTGCCCTTTTTTCTAAAGCTGGTACTGCATTGCTGGCACGGACTGTGGCTTTTTCCAAACCATGGACCTTCCCACCGCGTATAATTGTTCGGTCGCTTGGTGGTTGATGGCACTGCTACCTGCGAATCGTCGCGGATCGAAGGAGACCTAATGTATGGTACGGGGACAGAATGTATGGTACGGGGACAGAAACTCCAGAGCGTTGATCGACATTTGTCGTCGTTTCTCGGCATGCTGATCACTGGCGTTCTGTTGTCTTCGGCGTCCGCTCAAGGTGTAAAGCCGGCATCCGCATCGGCATCGTTGCCCGTCAGACGCGTGCTCAAACTCAGCACGCCAGCGCTTGACGTCAAAGCGGTGCGTCCCAATCATCAACTGTTTTCCACTTATGAACGCGCCCAGCAAATTCATGCGTACATCCGGCAAAACGTGGACGATTACACATGCCTGTTGGTCAAACGCGAACGCGTGGCCGGAGAACTGCTACCGCACGAACACATTTACGTTAAGTTTCGCAGCGAACGTGTAAGCAATGAAGAGGTCGTGGTTCCGTTCAGCGTTTACATGAGGTTCCTGGGCCCGAAACGCATGAGAGGCCGTGAGGTTCTCTACGTCGCAGGCGAAAACGACGGAGATATGTTGGCGAGACATGTTGGACGACGGGCGTCAATTGATCTTTCCGTTGATCCGCATGGAGTCTTGGCGATGCGTGACAACCGCTATCCGATCACGGAATTTGGCATTGAAAATCTGTTAAGTCGACTAATCGAAGTTGCCGTGGAATCAATGCAATTCGATGACTGTGACGTTAACGTTTATCGAGAGGCAAAAGTTGATGGGCGGATTTGCACGGGTTATGAAGTCAAGCATCCGACACGCAGTCCAGGATTTCGCTTTCATCTCGCGAGAGTTTTCGTGGACGACGAATTGGGTGTGCCCATCCGTTACGCGGCATATGACTGGCCCGTGGAACCCGGTGGCGAACCGCTGCTGCTGGAAGAATACACGTATCGCCGACTCAAGCTGAACGTCGGTTTAACGAATGGAGATTTTCAGCGAGCCAATCCGGACTACGGATTTCGAAAGGACGCTTGAAATCATCAAGACTCAATGAAACACTCATCATCGTTCGAGTCCGTCACGGACATCGCTTGAGTAACCGTGTCACGGAATCGGCGTTGAATGACGTCAACCCGTTTCTGGTCCTGTACTTGAAAGAACACTACTCCGACAACATTGGTCCGTTGATCTCCCCAAACCAGCGTGCCACTCGATCCCCAATGGCTGTATTGTCCTTGTGCATCAAGAATCCAGGCAAGTCCATAGCCGTCTGACTGCTCTTTCAACATGATTTCGACAGACTGCTTTGACAAAATGGTGCGATTGTCGTTGAGGAATGAATTTGCGAATCTCGCAATGTCCTGCGGCGTCGAAAAAAGTCCCCCATCAGGCATCGTCATGCGGACGTCCCATTTCGGATCGTAACGGCAGTAGACCGCGAGTGAGCCATTCTGGCGGCGGTAGACGACCGCCGTCCGATCAATCTTGGCTCGCGGGACCGCAAATCCAGTATCCGTCATCCCAAGCGGATTGAGGATTTTTTCACGAACGTAATCGCCGAACGGCTGTTGCGCCTGGAGCTCAATAATCCGGCCGAGGACATAGGGAGCCGCATTCGAGTACTGGACTCGCTGTCCCGGTTCGAAAATCAGGTTTGTGTCCGCGATGGCGTCGGCAACTTCAGCTAGCGACCGACGATAC
>CBDUAB010001047.1:0-2143 GCA_965365045.1 uncultured Planctomycetales bacterium | reverse complement strand
CTCTGCGAGTTCGGCTGCACAATTCATAACGACTCTTCTCACCTCATGCAGCTTTGTTTCGAGGTACTGAAAAGACTCGGCCGAAAAGTATTCACGTCGCTTGGCAACGTGCGCAGTATTTGATCCTAACGTATTCACTTGGACACCGCCTTTGAAAGACAGAAACTCTTGAAATGTTGCTAAGGGTAATTCGTTCTGCTAACTGTCAGATTGTTTCGATTTTTCCCGAGATTCTTCTCAATAAAACGCTTCGCAAGCCGAATCGGACTCGAACAGCGGCGACGGCATAAAAGGACTTAAACCCGGATTATTCACGAAGCGGTAGTTTTGGGGTTTCGTTAGACGGTTGTTTGGCTTGATGTTGTCTTCCGGCGAGCCTGTGTTGGAATCGTGCGCAAGCTCCCCCTTTCCCCCGAGGAGGACGTTGCAGGTTGGGTGAATGGCGGAAGGGGACAGACAGAACGAGACTCGGTGAGATCAGTCTCGCAGCACCAAAGACAGGTGCGCGTGGTTGGGCGGCGGAACGTAACGCCGAGAGAGAGCACCCTTCGGTTGTTCCCAAAGCGATGCGAGGCGAAGTTTCGCAAGTCGTTCAGTCATGACTTGCCAGAACCTGCCGACGCTCTGTTCGATATGAAGCTGCAAACGCCGGGCACCTTTGACCACTCGCCCGCCGGCTCGCAGCACCGACTGCTGAAAACGATGCAGATCCCAACAACCGCCCAAAGCGTCTTCGAATTCGTTGCGTAGCATCGTCGTTACGTTGAAAGCCAACATGGCCAGCAACATCGTGATTTCATTTTCGGCGAACTCGGGAGACGAAAGGTGCGGACCGATCACTTCGTTGAATTCGCCTAAACGATCTTCGAATGTGCCCCGCTTCCGGTAGTGATCCAGCATGTCCTCGCCGCTCTTCACAGCCGGTGGCCAATTTCCAATCAGGAAGAAGGAACGAGGCAGCAAGTTCAGTTGGCCGGTGCGAGGATCGGGCTTGTCGACCACGATCAAGACCAATCGTTGAGCGTGCTTCCAACCTTCCGCTTGATACTTCCCCAGTTCGACGACCTTTTCGTAGCCTTCCGCTGGCGGACGTCCCACAGGTCTGGAAAGATGCGGTTCAGCTAAACGGACAAGCACTGGATTCTTCTTGATCCGCCCGCAAAAACGAACTTTTCTGTCGGCCAGATCGTCCATGACGCTGCCGATGGTGTAGCCCGCGTCTAACCGCAAATCAAAGCTCCGCGCCAGCTGCCGAGCTTGCGAGACGACCGTTTGCACGAATCGCTTCATCCCCTGTGCCGTATGAACCTGGCCCTGCCGGAGAATCGCGTGGATGAAGCCGTTGCCCAGTCGATGACCGTCACGCGTACTATCATAGTCGCCCTCGACCGAGAAGCTGGCGACCAGCGGATGATAAACCGTGTCCTTGTAGTAGCCGTTGTAACTGCTACCGCATTGACCGCCGTGAACGGAGATTGGGAAGCTGTCAATGTCGATCGTGCCTCGCATCACGGCGTGGCCTTTGTTTCGGCCCGTGCTTCGCAAGTGACGATGTGTCCAGTCGAAGAGGCTGTCGCGAATCGCGTCACGGTTGTTCGCCGAAGAAGATAGCCAATCGATCAACCGAGACTGCGTCGGCTGACTGGCCAAGCGTTGCTCCAGTACTTCCTCGCCCGGCCGGTCCCAGGTCGCCATCCGCATCGCCGGATCGTGGGCCAGGCGGTCAAGGTCGTCTTGGTTCTCGCTACCGAGCGCCATGGCGTAAACCCGTTCACGCAACAACTCGGTGGCCGTGTAGCGAATCTTGTCTGGATTGCGAGGATCGTAGACTCGCTCTCCAAGCGATTCCGTCAGCCCAAGCTTATGATCCAGCTCGCGAAGCAGAATCGCTCCGGCGTGAGAAGTAATCCGTTGGTCCGTCGTCGTGACTTTGATCGACCGATTGAATTCCGGTTCAAACAAGTTACTCTGTGCTTCACCCATCGCGTGATCCTTCCGTGGTTAGCAGGATGTTCCAATAACCCTATAAACGCAGAAGATCACGCGGTGGTTCTATCATTCCTTCAACTTCCTGGTGAATAATCCGGGCTGATGATGGCTCCAGAGAGTTCGAGCATCTCAAGTAATTTGGGAATCGCAGTGA
>CBDUAB010001046.1:0-2159 GCA_965365045.1 uncultured Planctomycetales bacterium | reverse complement strand
CAGCCGTGGTGAAGTAGCGATGGCGGGCGGCAACTGCAGTGTCCTCAACCACGATATGATTCGAGTCATGACGTCACATTCCTCCGGTACTCTTCCGATGAGTTGATAGTTGCCGCTGCAGATCTCCTCCCGCAAGGAATTCAGTCTGTCCACGAGTTCAGTCAGAAACGACTTGCTTTCCTCCGCCGACATTTCATGCCGAAGCAGCTCGACGGCCGATTCCGTTCGATGTCGCTCGAGGCGTACCAAATTTCCGCGCTCGGCCTTAATGAGAAACCCGTGTCGGTACGCGCGACGAAGTTCATTCGCTGCCGTGAATTGGTACACCGGATCAGCACCAAAGAAAAGGCTGACTGAGCCGTCACGGCGAAAGCCACCCACAATGGGTTCACTGTCGATGGGCTCGCCGTCGCCCGTGCGGAACTCCGCACGCTCGACTAGCGCAGTCGCTTCGCGCAACAAATCTTCGCGTTCTTCTTCCCGCCGTGCCACATAAATTCCTTGTTGCGCGAGAACTCAAGAGTTTTCGCGGCTTCGATACCGCTCACTAATGCGACGTAACAATTCGCGTTCCTCGGTCGACAATCCGTGCGCGCCAACTTCATGGAGACGGGCCAAGATTTCGTCTAACCGGAGATCTTCCTCCTGCTCGATTTGGCGACGTTTCACTTCCTGTTTTCGCTTCCAGTTTCCCAACCAACCCTTCATTAAGCCAGGCGGCTGAGGTGTTTTTCGCTCATTCCCATCCGCTTCATCACGTTCCAAGCTCGTGTAGCCCTGCGAGAAATCGTAGCCAAACAACTCGTCGTCTTCGCATTCCCGATTTGGCTGGTATTCCTCGACTCGCGTGCTGAAAAATACAAAGATCGACAGCAATACCAACGCGAGCCAGGTGGGCACGCCAGCCACGGGGTTACTGTCGCGAAAAAACCAAGCCGCCACCAACAAGCTGATAGCGACAATGCGCGCCAAATTTGCCACCAGCAAGACGGCATGACGTGGCTCGAGGTCCGGTCGAATCGACTGGACAAAAGCCTTACAAGCTCGGCCGCCGTCAAAGGGAAACGCCGGGATTAAGTTCACCAGAACAAGCAGCCAGTTTATCCAACACGTCAATCGTAGAATCGTCGAAAACGCCAGCATGTTGCCAGCGACCGATTCTTCAAACAACGAACTCGGCGACAACGGATGTAGCAATCCGAAGACATTTGTCTCGCCGGTGGCTGCAATCGCGGACAAACAGACGAGACAGATGGCCAAGCTCGTCATCGGTCCCGCGACAACCGCCAGCAGTTCGCTTTGCGGATCGTGAGGAATACGAATCGGACGTAGGCCGCCAAGGGGCCCTAGGACGATGTTGTCGACTGGGCCGCCAAGACGCGCTGCCACGATACAATGACCGATTTCGTGAAACAGTACGCTGAGGAAAAGAATAATTATGCTAACCAGCGAGATGATAGACATTGTGCTGTCATCATTGTGGGTGCCGGCACCCTGAAGCAAAGGATCAAGCCACACCAGATAGCACGTGAACGTAGCAAAGAGCAGAAAGAACATGTGCAGCTGGACTTGAACACCCCACCATCGGCCAAGATTCAAACTCCAGACTTCGCGTGTCGCCATATTCCAAGCCGTCCGTCAAAATTGGGTGATTCCCACCGCTTTCACGCCTAAAACAATCGTATCACCGCTGGTCGACCCATTCAATCTTCGGTAGATTCCAGGTCTCTACATCTGTCCCACCCAGGCTGGCCAAAATCGTCAGTAACAGCGTTTTATTGCCATGAATGCCAATTCCGACATTCTACTGAAATGCGATCGTTTTTTTATTGAGCGCGTCGTTCAAACCGACTCAGACGGAAAACTTCACCAACGGCAGGTGGTACGCCATCCAGGATCGGTCGTAATCCTGCCCTGCGTGGACGACGAACATGTTTGCCTCATCAGGAATCACCGCGTGGCAGTTGGGAAAACACTGATCGAGCTTCCGGCGGGTACACTTGAACCAGGCGAAGACCCTCAGGCAACGGCATTTCGAGAATTGATCGAGGAAACCGGCTACCGAGCCAAGAATATGCAGCGTTTGCACGCATTCTATGCAGCGCCGGGAATCCTCGACGAACAAATGGCCCTCTTTGCCGCTACCGGTCTGACGGCCG
>CBDUAB010001045.1:0-2166 GCA_965365045.1 uncultured Planctomycetales bacterium | reverse complement strand
AAGATTGCGGGGAAAGTCCTCTGGCCAAATGTCACCAACGGCGATGACATCGACGTCCATTACACCTTCGTGTACGGTACCGCGCAACTGGAACAGGCTGCCAACGCCGTCCAGCTGGACCCGCGAATAAAAGCTCTCCAGGCTACCGTCGTAATTGATGTACATCGTGTTGTTCAAACAAAGGCTCAGCGGCGCTGCGCGGACGTCGCCGATCGCCATTCGCAATAACTGATTCACCGGACCGAAAAGCTCTTTCAACATTTGATCGATCGGTAACCGTTCAAACGAAACAATACTGTCGATTTGACCACCGGACGAATTACGAGTTGCCGTTATCTTCGCGGTTCCGATCGTGCGATCGTTCCAAACGATGTCCCAATGATCGATTCGTGGTGATGAACTTTCCGTGAGGGGCAACGTATGTTGAGCGGGAGCGGCGGACACAAGCAGTAATGGAATGACCTTGGTCTTGAAGAGCCACCCCATCGAGGCCAGCCAAAATGCGATCACGACAGCGGGAAAGAGACGTCCTGCAGACATTGCGTTCTCGATGATTAGTGCGCGGAGGCCGCCGTTCCTGGGGAAGAGTTGTTCATTTCATTTTAGCGACGATTTCAAAATCGTCCGAAAGACATCAGTGCCTCCGAAAGACTCATCCAGAAATTACGTCTCAATCAACGCAATCGCCCTGATTTTCCTACACCGACGTTTTAACGGCAAATACGTGTAGAATGAGCCAATAATATCGTTTTTCCGAGTGCATTTAATTATTTTTCTTTGGCGCCAGCCAATTCCTTTGTTGTTTATCTGCGGGTGAGTTGGTAACTTAATTTTTGCCATCGGATTTTGTGCCGGGATTGTACTTGTTTCAAGGTAACAGGAGGTACCGAGGTGGTAGGAACTAGTCACTTTGTAAAAAGCTGTCCCACTTGTGGCCGGACGCTGCAAATTCAGATTCAGTACATGGGAAAACGCGTCACCTGTGGCCACTGCCATGGTCAGTTTCTCGCGTATTATGATGACTTGGATGGGAATGAATTGACCACCTCGGACAAGGACGACGTCATGCGACGTGTCGACGAGCTGCTGAGTTCTCTCGATGGGCAAGTGGAACAGGTTTGATTGCCGCTTACGAAACTCCATCCAAGTCCACAATCAGCGTCGCTCAAGAACTTGTAAGAAATCAACTTGTGGTGCGGGCGTCCCGCCTGCCCGTGGCAGCCGAGACGGCTGCACCACAATTGGCAGGTAATTGTGTTAAAATCCTAAACGCCCGTAAGCGCCCGCAGATCGTCAAAGAAGAGTGGATAGGTTTTGGCCGTGCAGCTGGGATTCAATATCTCGACACCCGGCTGCCGAAGTCCCACTAATGCCAAACTCATCGCCATACGGTGGTCATCATGAGTTTCGATGGACGCGCCGTTAAGCGAAGCCGGTTGAATCCTTAGGCCATCGTCCATCTCCCGCGCGTCGACCCCCAGCTTGCGAAGTTCCGCAACAAGATCGCCGATCCGATCAGTTTCCTTATGACGGATGTGGTCCACGCCACGGATACGTGTGGGGCCATCGGCAAAGACGGCCACGGCGGCAAGCGTCTGCACCGTGTCGCTGATCGGATTCATGTCTATGTCGATTCCGCGCAAAGGCCTGCCCGTTACTGAAATAGAATCCGTGCCGTACTGCACGTCGCATCCCATCTGGGCAAGGCATTCACAGAACTTGACGTCGCCTTGCAGGGCATCGCGACTAAGGCCTGTCACCGTCACTTCGCCTCCGGTGATCGCGGCCGCGGCCCAAAAATAACTCGCCGCCGACGCATCCGGTTCAATCGCATAGCGCCGCGCTTGGTACGATTGATTGCGGTCCACGCTAAAGCACCGAAAGTTGTCGTTTCGTGCCGTCACCCCAAACGACTCCATGACGCGCGTTGTCATGGTAACGTACGGTTTGGAGACAAGTTCTCCTTTGACATCCAATGCGACGTTACTGTGGGCGTACGGCGCCGCCATGAGAATGCCGCTGAGATATTGACTCGAAATACTGCCCGCGATATTCGTATGGCCGCCGGGAAGTCCATGGCCGTCTACTATGACCGGGGGCGCGTCCGTGTCCAATTCGGTTTTAACATTCGCGCCCAGTCGATTGAGCGCGGTGATCAAGTCGGCG
>CBDUAB010001044.1:0-2180 GCA_965365045.1 uncultured Planctomycetales bacterium | reverse complement strand
GTCGGCGAACTCAGAGATCTGACGCACTCGCTTAGGCATCAACCAGCAGCCCGCCACAATCGTGGCGAACATGAAGACTACCACGTGAACAATCGAGGCCACGGACCAGATCGTGGTCTCGATTGGCATCGTCTCCATGTTCGGTACGATCTGTTGACCCGGCGTAGCCATAACCAGCGGTGCGGTGGCGGACAAACCGAATTGCCATACCGAGCCCGCTCCGGCTAACACCGCGAGCAAGAATAGGAAATCCACGGGAATTCCTTTGCGCTCTGCCTCGCGACAGAAGTGAATCGCGATGATGGGGCCTAGCGCGAGCCCGAGTCCCCAGTTCACATACGCGAGTACACCTAGAAAGAGCGCTGCTAAGGCAACGACCTCGTTTCGCGTCCGTGGAAACCGCGAAAGCCACACGACCACATTCTTGAACACCGGCGTGCCGCTCACGATCAGACTCAGCACCAAGATCAGCGTCATCTGCATCGTGAAGCTCAAAAAATTCCAGAGTCCCTTGTAGTACGCATGGATGGTCCCCATGAATGCGTTCATCTCAATCAATGACTTCGCGATCAAACCGTTTTCGATGAGCAGCGACTCGACAAAATCGTAGTCATCTACACCCTCAACCAGCGTCACGGCGATAAAATCGTCGTTGAGTTCGACGGTCTCGACTTCACTATGGCTCAGTAACAGATGCCTTGCGCGATCAATGTCCTCGTCGACACCGACGTGCAGGACGACCCTGTCGCGACCCAACGCCATCGAGAGCACGACCACGACGACCATCAGCCCGATCGCAGTCGTCAACGCATCAGGGACCCAGCGTTCAAAGACACGCCCGAGCGTGTCGACCCACGTCGACTGTTGCGCTTTTCCGTCGGCTTTCTCCGAAACAGGAGGCGTAACACCATCTCGTTCTTCCGGTGGTTCCTGTCGCTGTGTCGTCATCTGCTTTCCTTACCAGAGATCCAGTTGTCGGTTCCGCGTTGCGACGTTGGCTCGAATTGGCCGGCAAAATTGCAAGCCGTAAATGCTACCAGATTCCTGGGCCAGGTGGTGCACGGTCGATCCGCGTCTATCGGAAAGGCGTCCACGAAACGAATTTGGTTACTCAAACTGAAAAATCCAGTGTGTTTTGTGTCATCCTGAAGGAGCTTCAGCGACGGAAGGATCTACCAGCAAACGTCAAAAGGAGCACACGTGTAAAACCCTCCCACCGTAGAATTATTCGAGTTTGCGCTTCGTTGCCGTGCAGACTTTTTGACCGATGTCTTCGGTCGCTGAAGCTCTCTTCAGAATGACAGCGTTTTCACTTTGAGTTTCGTGGACCCTCGGCGCTGCAGGTTTCTCTTGTATGATGGCCCTCCGAGGCCGTCGATTCGAGACTAAACTTGGCATTAAAACGACAGCCTCGGAGGGCTATCGTACGGTCCACTATTGCAACCATGGGGCGGATGCATTCGGCAATCAGTGTGTTGCAAAAGTTTTGTAACCGGGCATAACTACTTAAATGCGGACAGGCTCCATCAACACCGATTCCGACTCAATCAAACGGTCAATACTGACCACCCGGAGGTAATCTCATCAGCATGTCCGATTCGATCGTCCAAGCGGCAGTCCCGCGCCCGGCGGTCGCTGGCGTCATCCGGTCGCCAGACGGCCGCATTCTGTTAGCGCTCCGCAATCCAGAACTGAAGTTTATGGGCGGGCATTACGCGTTTCCGGGTGGTGCGGTGGACGCAGATGACAATGCTGGACAAGAGCCCACGGTGGACCGCACCGCTTCGGCCGACGCGATGGCGCTTACGCGAGAACTCTTCGAAGAAACCGGCCTGCTGATCGTAGACGGGTCGTTGCCTGCAGCGGACGAGCGACGTGAGGCGCGCAAGTCGCTACTCGAAGGAGAGCTGCGGTTTCAAGACTTCTTGACTCGCCACGATCTGCGGATTGACGTTAAACGATTTAGGCCGGCTGGTCTCTTCGTCACTCCCGAAACGAGTCCGCGGAGATTTCATGCCCGTTATTATTTGGTCGATGAAGTTGCCGTTGGTAGTGAAGAACTTATTTCGGGGGAACTCGTCGCCTTGGACTGGATGTTTCCAGATGATGCACGACAACGGTGGCGGCAAAAAGAAATCCAAATTGCGCCGCCTGTCGCTTTCGTACTGAAGCAACTTGCC
>CBDUAB010001043.1:0-2185 GCA_965365045.1 uncultured Planctomycetales bacterium | reverse complement strand
GCTCGAGTTGATTCACGATCGGACACGCGCCGCTGTGGTTGGTTTTCTCTGGGTGACCGAAGAAGGCGCGCTCAAACCGCAGATGCTCGTTCCTGACGACGCTGGCGAACACGTATCGCTGAGCCAATCGCTCACGCAGATCGTGTTAAGCCAACGCCGCGCGATTTGGGTGGCCAATCAAGCGTCCGCGGCCAGCGACGCCGAAAGCTTGAAACAATACGCCGATGCACTTTGTGTCCCGGTGATTCACGAGAATCAAACGCTGGGCGCGGTACACATGTACTTGGGACACGGCAGCTTTCGCGACATTGATTTCGACTTCGCGATTTCGGTTTCACAGGTCCTGGCGGTCGCTCTATCGCGGTCCCGCCGCCAAGCGACACTGGCTGCCGATCATCAACGGCTCGTTAATAGCTCCGCTGCGTCCGATGATTTGCTTGGCGAAAGCGAATCGATGCAAAAGCTCAAGGACACCATTGGACGCGTCGCTCAAGCAACCGGTTGTGTGCTGGTGCGCGGCGAAAGCGGTTCTGGCAAGGAACTCGTGGCCAGGGCGATTTATCGTGCAAGTCCACGTTGGGATCGGCCGTTACTGGCGGTCAATTGTGCGGCAATTCCAGAAAACTTGGTCGAAAGCCAACTATTTGGACACAAAAAAGGTTCCTTCACCGGCGCCACGCAGGATCGTAAGGGTTGGTTCCAACAGGCCGATACAGGAACCCTATTCCTCGACGAAATCGGTGAACTGCCGCTGGAGGCTCAGGCCAAACTACTGCGCATTCTCGACGGCCACCCGTTCTTGCCCGTTGGCGCCACCGAAGAAACCTCCACTGATGTCCGCATCATTGCCGCGACGAATCGCGATCTGCGCGAACTAGTGCGTGCGAAGCGGTTTCGCGAAGACCTGTATTACCGATTAAGCGTCTTTGAATTGTATGTTCCACCACTTCGCGATCGCGACGGCGATATTGAGTTGCTCTTGAAACACTTTGTGGAACATTTTAAAAACCGCCACGGAAGGCCGTCGCTTTCGTTGTCCGACAGTGCAACCAAGAAACTGCTTGACTACAAATGGCCCGGCAATGTTCGGCAACTGCGGAACGTCATCGATAGCGCTGTGGTGATGGCGTCCGGAAGTACGATTCACGTCGAGGATCTCGGCCTTTACGACACGGGCACCGACGATCTTGACACGCTGCAGATCGCGGACTGGGAGCGCAAACTAATCCGCCTCGCGTTGCAACGTACGGGTGGCAACGTCCCTGAAGCCGCCAAACTACTAGGGATTGGCCGGGCAACCTTGTATCGTAAGCTGGATGATTACAAAATCGATAGATCGTGACTGACAAACCGCAACGGGCGCGACCGGTCACCCGCACGACACGTTTAAACTCAATACGGTTCAAATTTTGGGGATTGCCAAAATGTGATGAATTGAAAGCGCAAAAGCGCCAATTGTCATCCTGAAGGAGCCTCGGCGACTGAAGGATCTACCAGTGGTGTAACACAACGAACGTGCCAAAACCTCGGAGTTTAGCGCGTTGTGCGAGGTCTACCGTCCTTGTGATTCCCACTCGTTGGCAGATTCTTCGGTCGACGACCAACGCTGCGCGTCGGTGCCCGTTCCCTCAGAATGACACACTAGCGATGCTTCAATGAGCAAATACAACGGAGCGGCACGCGTTGTCTCAAACTGCAAATCTAAGTAACACGCCCATCGTGTCTTTTCCAGTTTTTCAACCGCATCCGCTGCTGCGCGGTGCGCACCGGCAAACGATTGGCGGCACGTATCTGGCTCGCCCACCCAGGCTGGAAAGTACGGTGCGACACACGATGGAATTGCCCGACGGCGACCAGCTTGTCATTCATGACGATCAGCCGCGGGGCTGGCAGACAACCGATCCGGTCGCTCTGCTGATACACGGTGTGAGCGGTTGTCATGGTAGCGTCTATATGATTCGTACCGCGGCAAAGCTAATGGCGCATGGCATACGTGCTTTTCGCTTGGATATGCGGGGTTGTGGCGCCGGTTGGAAATTGGCGAAACATACAATGCACGCCGGCCGCAGTGATGACATTCGTACGGCGATCGTTTTTCTCGCGCGTCTCTGTCCGCAAGCTCCATTGGCCGCCATCGGTTTCTCGTTGGGCGGCGCCATCCTGTTACGGGCTCTTGGTCAGTCTC
>CBDUAB010001042.1:0-2196 GCA_965365045.1 uncultured Planctomycetales bacterium | reverse complement strand
TCGTCGGTGTGATCAAGTTTGATGGTCCCAGACCCGAACGCAAGCCGATTGTGATGATTGCAAACAAGGGAGGAAAACCGGATGAGTGCAGCGAACTGCACAAAACGCCCGTGCTGTACGAGAACGCAATCGTCAGCGAAAAAGGCGAACTCGCCAACGTGTTCATCTACGTGAAAAACGGGCTTGAGAAAAAGAGTTATCCCGTACCCACGGAGCCGGCTGTTTTCGATCAGACGAAGTGCATGTTTCGGCCCCATATTCAAGGGGTTCGAGTCGGCCAGGAATTCGTGATGCGAAATAGCGATCCGATGCTTCATAACGTTCGCTCATACGCCTTTAGGAATAGGACGTTCAACATCGCCCAGCCCGTCGATTCCGCGGAGCGGAAGAAGGTCTTCAAAAAGCCGGAGAGAGCGATAAAGATGGGGTGCGATATTCACCAATGGATGACGGCCTACGTTTTTGCCATGGAGCACCCATTTTTCGCAGTAAGCAACGAGAAGGGTCAGTTCAAGATTGAGGGTCTGCCGGCAGGCGAGTATACGCTGGTGGCCTGGCACGAAGAATTCGGCGAGCAAGAAGCGAAGATCTCCGTTGGCGCCACGGGGTCCTCCGAGGTTGGTTTTTCATTCAAAGAGAAGAGAAAATGACGTTGAAAAAAACACGCTGAGCAAATCACACTAGGCTGCTCGCCAGAGACGTAATGAAATGGCGCGAGACATGGAACTCCAACGGGGATCGCGGTTAAGGATTTTAAGTGGATCACGCGAGCCGAGCGTGACCGAGTGAGCGGTCAGTAGCTGTTTGCGGCGGCGAGGCCACATTGGGTGACACTCGGCTCGTGTCACCCACCATGCCTGTTTTCAATGTGTAAGAATCCTTAACGGCGTTGCCCACTCTGTTCATGCGCAAGTTAATCAACCCGTTCTTATCAGTTATCGCCATACTGCTTGCGGTTTCTGTCTGGGTCCACCAATTCAAAACCGAATCCGGCCCCACAGCTGGCTCCGATTCCACAGCCGGATCCGACGCGAAAACCGAACCGTATCAACCTCGTCTCGAGCACGACCCACCTGTCCCCGATCCCCCGGCAGCCACGGTGAGTGATTTCAATGAGTTCCTTGAGCGTCTCCGAGAAGCTTCCAAGAGTTCTGTCGATTCTCTGGTACTACACGGGGGCGCACTGGAGCGAGCCGGACAGGTGTTTAGCAATACCGTTGGCGTTCCGGACGACGTCATGATTGAGCTGCATAGTCCGTTCTTCACGGTCGACCCAGAGGCCATCTTTGCGCTGTATGTTGATCTGCCGACGTTGGAGCGAGGATTGGCGTTATATCAACAAAATTGCAGCCAGTGTCATGGTCCCTATGGCCGCGGTAACGGAGCGGCGACGCTCGGGTGGTACGCCGGCAACTTACCTCGCAACTTCTGGTACGGGAGATTCAAGAGCCGATCGACCGAGTACGGCACCGTTCCAACCGACAGCGACCTCTTTCGGACACTGACTCGCGGACTGTACGGTTCCACGATGCCACCATTCCGCAATTTGAGTGTGCGGGATCGTTGGTCCTTGGTCCAATTCGTCAAAAGCCTGGCAAACTTCTATGACGACTATGATGAAACCGTGGGGAATCGATTTGATCCCGAAGGCGGCTTTGCGTCCGCGCTGTTAAATGTCAACGATGAACCGGCCGTGACCTTGGATTCTGTCTCACGAGGGCGAATTCTCTTCATCAAACAGGGGTGTGTAACCTGCCATCAGGGGACCAAATCCAAACCGGTCGGGTTGGCACGCTGGGAGGGAGCCTTCGACAATTGGAATGACGAGATGGATCGGCCCATTCAACATTCGCGAGATTTGACCACCCGTGTATTTCTTAACGGGGCAGCATCCAGCGACCTATTCCGCATTATTTCCGGTGGGCCCAACATTGGTCCCATGCCAAACTATCTGACTATCCCTCAAGAAGATCGTTGGGCTCTGGTGCACTATGTTCAGTCCATTTTCAAACCGGACTATCCCCAAGCACCACCGTCGGTCGACGCGTTGGCTAAACCGCCGACCACTAATTGAAGCCAGCGTGAATTGTGATTGTCAGCAGTAGAGAATGTGCTTGGTCTTCACATCCTTTGAGATTGGTCGAGGGTCCGCTCCTTGCATTCGGTTTACCTTTACGAAAAGGGACTGCCATGCGT
>CBDUAB010001041.1:0-2197 GCA_965365045.1 uncultured Planctomycetales bacterium | reverse complement strand
GACGTTTGTGAATTGTTCCATGATCGTCCCCTGGGGTCCGAAAGGGCCTAACAAAACGCATTTCATCATATTCAGATGTCAGAGCGCCACACAGAGCGCCTTTCCCTCTGTTGTTGCCCGTGCCTACATCCCATGGCGCGGCAGGTTTGGCGCTCTTCGATCGACCGACAAATCTCTCAGTCTTTACCGTCGTGCTTGATTTTTTCCCAATACTCTTCGAATGCTCCGTCTATTTGAAATTTGGGGCTGTTATCCAGGTCATGGCATTCAAAGCACTTGGACGTCTTGGCCTCGTCAAGCGTGAGGCGCATTTCCTCGCGGAACTTGGCCATCTCGGCCACCGTCACATCGATATCGCCCTTCTCGGCGGCAACATGTCTAGATCCGGGACCGTGACAGTTTTCACAGCCATTGGAACGAAGATGCACCGACTGGGTGAAGTCAACGTAGCCCGACTTGTAGGGTACGTAGCCCTGCGGATCCCAGCCCGTGACGTGGCAACTCACGCACTCAGGATCGTAAATGCGTGGAATCTCGGAGCGCTGCGTTGGATCAGCTATCGACATCGTCGCGTGCGCATGGGGTGTCTCTTCGAAGACTTCAAACGCCTTGGTGTGGCAGTCGGCACACACTTCGTGGCCAACATACGTTCGTCCACTATCGAACGGATGGGCCACCGGACGTACCCCCAACTGTTCAAAACCGATCTGTTTCAAGTCGTTTTGGTATGCGGCAAACCTCTCCAACATTGGCTTGGAATCGCCAAAGCGAGCGTCGAGCGGGATGCGTTCATAACGCACGGGTTGCTTGGGATCCATGTAGATCCCCAACGCTCCGACGTGCATACCTTTTGTGCCAACCTGAATGATGTAGGCGTGGGCACCAGGTACACGTTCGGGTTTGACGGTGGGTTCCCCTGCTCCACCAGCCGTGACAACGATCTGGATTTCTGGAAACTTCTTCACCAACTCACGCGTCTCTGCCAACGATGCATGCGCCAACAATATAAACAGCTCGCAATCCTCTTGGCGAAACGTGTCGAGAACAGTACGCAAAGACTCAACTGGATCGCTCGTTTCGATCTCGTCACTGTTGATGTTGCGCACGTACTCCTCTCCGAGCACGGATGTAATGCCTATCTTGCGCTTGCCCACCGTCAGGATGCGGTATTGGGGCGTTAATCCCAACAGATTCACATTGGCACAAACAAAAGGAGTCTTGTCTGGATCGGAGCCGGCCACTGCAGAGACTAAATCGCCGGTGGAAAGCTTGAGGTCATCGGGACCGAAACCGATGGCCTGGTATTCCATGGCGTACAACGAATCGACGGTCGCCTGGAACTTAAGTTCCGCTTGACGGCCAAATCGACGCACCTGGTTACCCGCGTCCATCGGTATTAAATTGGCAAAACGACTTCGTAGGTCTTTCAGTAAAGTGTCGCGACGGCTCAGACCACCTTTCGCATTTTCGAGGCCGGTACAGCCGCACGGCTCAATGTAGCCATGCTGTCGACCGCTGACAAAAAACAATAGTTCCGGTTCGGGCCAACTATAAACATCGAGTGGTTGATCGTCGGCCTGCAGTTCGTCGCGCGCCTTGTGGTCGTCGTCCACCGGCTGATCATCGGTGGCCTGGTGATCGGTGACATCCACAGCTTCCGACTCGAACGCAACCACCGCCGGCACATTTTGGGACTCGAGCGTTTCGGGGGCATTTTCAGCAAAAAACGCCGGCATGATTTGTCCGTATTCACTTTCCTCAGCCTCAAAAAAAACTGCGGACAGCACGGGTGGTGATTGGTCCGCAAGCGGGGCCACGTCCTCCGCTACCTCCAATAATCTCGGTGCCTCGGTGGCTGACGTATCACCCGTCGACTCGATTGAAACCGCGGGGCCCTCCTGAGACCCACAGCCAGCTAGGAAGAAACCAGCTAGGAGCATGACAGGCAGTGGACTTTTGAATCGGCGAGTGAGATTACTTTCCATTGTTGCTGTTCTTTGCTTTCCTGATCCGGAAAGAATGTAACCTAAAGTACGGACGTCGAACTCACGGCGGTGACAGCTAGTTTAGCCCCGTAGTTTATCAGAAACGACGGTGTATCCCGACACGGCTTTTTTCTCCCACCAAGATCAATCCGCCACCGCAAACCACACTTCGATTTCTATTTGAGGTACGCTGGGATGGTTCGTCGATATGA
>CBDUAB010001040.1:0-2201 GCA_965365045.1 uncultured Planctomycetales bacterium | reverse complement strand
CGCGAAGCGTATGTGGCCCTGATGACGTCCGCGATTGCCCTCGAGGTCACCGAGTCGCGGCATCTGAACACAACCGACATCGTGACCGCGCCGGCTTCCGGGGACGGCTTCGCGGAAATTGAGCTGTTCGAAGATGGCGTCTTTGGCAACATCACGAATGTGGACAGTTTTTGCCACGATGGTGTCCGGCCCGTGCACTGGTTTATGGGTTGGAGCGGTATGCTGGGAGCTTACGCCATGGCCTGGATATTGTTGGGTCGTTTTCAATCTCTACAATCGGATCCGGCGCGTCTGCGGCGACGTCGTGCGGTTTCGGCGGCGCGACAACGGCTGGTCCATGTTGGGCAGCTGTCGGCCGCGGGTAAGGAGCTTGAAGCAAACAGGGCCATGCGTGATGTTTTTGTTGGTTGCGTTTCTGACGTCACGGACGAATCAGCCGCTGGCCTGACCCCGCGTGAATTGAAACAAAAACTGGCAGCGATTGGCGTTGATGATGCGATTTGCGGTGGAATACACGATCTGCTCGAGCGTTGTGAGGTGGGCCGGTATAGCTCGGCGACTGATTCGACTGCGGACGAGGTTGCGACGGCCGAGCAGTTACTGGCCCGTTTGGCTGAAAGTCTTAATGAATGCGGATTGCTGTCGTGAGTGTCATCCGAGTTCTTGTTCTGGTCGTGATAACTTTCACCTATCTGGGATGCGCTTCACGGGCCAGTCGGGACGTACAAGATCAGATTGCGGCTGCCGAAAAGGAATTTGCGGAAGCCCGCAGTGAAAGCGATTATCGACGCGTTGTCCAGCTGTATGAACAGATAACTAATGCCGGTTTTGTCTCCGGTTTGGCTTTGTACAACCAGGGAAACGCTCATATGAAGGCCGGCCAAACGGGCAAGGCGATTGCTTCGTATCGACAGGCCATGCGCTATTTGCCGCGTGAACCGAGACTTGCCGCGAATTTGGAATTAGCACGTGGCAAACCGCTTGATGATGGCGCGGCACTATCCGTCCTGGATTACGTGTTTGTCTGGCAAAGTTGGTTGAGCTATCGGGAGAAATACCAATTGGCGACGCTGTTCATAGTGGTTGCGCTGAGCGTCAGCCTATACTCAAAGTGGAAGAAATCCCACATCACTTGGCATCGTCTGTCGATCATCATGGGTGTGGTCGCTGCTTTATTCGCCACGTCCGCAATGGTCGATTGGCATCGTTTCGAGCGTCGTCAGCACGGTGTGCTGATCAGCCAGACTGTGGCTCGCAAAGGCAACTCCGATAATTACGAGCCGGCGTTCAAACAACCGTTGGCAGAGGGCACGGAGTTTACGGTGGGCGAATCGCGCGGAGAATGGTTACGTGCGACATTTCGAGGTGACGTTCAAGGCTGGGTGCCGCGCACCGCCGCGGCTGTCTACTAGCTTAGGACCAAATCCTCACGGATCGAGCCGTGCGACGAATTGTCCGCCACTAATATACCAACCCTCACCAAAAGGCTTGCACCAAGCAATCTTTACTTGCAACTTTACTGGTTTCCCGTTTGGGCCCGGGACGATTACGACATCGTCGTTTGAGTTGAGAGGAAATGAATGTAGCAGTCCGATTCCTTCGGCGGAAACGTCCCGCGAAAACCCAGTCAATTTGGGGCCCGACTCTCCCTCGGGTTGAATGAGAACTGGTGCCAGGAATGGTTCTCTTAGACGATTGCGCCCCTCGATGCCTTGATTGAGGGCCTGGGACAAAAGCTCATATACGGCCGCCCGTAAACCAATCGTTTCGTTACCGTATTCGGTAGTATTTCCCACAGCTCAAACCTCTCGGTTCTTTTGTTCGTGGTCGTCTGCATGTGCCAGCCAAATAAGCACGATCTACACAAAACTAGGTCATCCCGATACCGGGTCTGCCGGGGCTTTCGGTTTTCCGTTGCATTTAATTCGCCGTTACATTGCTCACGAGCGAAACGACCTGAACACGAGAAATGGACCATGCGACAAACTCCGTAAATCCTCGGAGAGCGAGGCTGGATCGGAGACACGCCGTTGCATTGGCCCTGCCACAACGGGCGCGCCGAAGTCGTGGCATCGTCGCCGTCAACACGCAGCAGTCATGGGCAACCATGGACCAGCGGTCAGGCTTGCCGAGTGAAAAAAGTCGCGTTCTTCCAGGGAAATTGGTCTGCTGTGAAGTTGCCAGGCAGGGAGGGGCTTTCC
>CBDUAB010001039.1:0-2202 GCA_965365045.1 uncultured Planctomycetales bacterium | reverse complement strand
GCCTTCGAATTCCATCCCACGAAAAAGTCCGTTGCCTGCCCCCATGGTCCCGTTATCCGAATCAGTGGTCGCCCAATCAAAGCTAGTCGTTGCGTTGCTGTTGGTGTCCAGATACGAAACAACAGCGAAATACGTCGCGTTAGGTTGTAGACCGTCGATTTGAACGTCAAACGTAAGCTCTTGTGTTGTTGGCTGGAGCAAACTAGCGAGTGACGCCACGTTGGCTAACTTGGAACCCGGTAATCCACCGTCAGCGTTCCATATGTCGAATTCGATTTCACCAGCAGGATTGCCAAATCGTTGAGCGTTGATGGTGACCGACGTGATAGTCGTATTGTTTCCAATTAGAAATGGCTGGGCAATCTCAAAGCCTGTTACTCCGTCGATAAAAGTCACACCATGGCTAATCGTGTCAAGGTTATCGAAGACCGTTTCAGCAGCCGCTTTCTGAGAGAGTATCAGAGTCGCGACTAAGAACGAGATGGCATGGAATCGGCATGAATTCATCTGATGATTCTCCTTCAAAAAAGAAGCAGCTCTGCTTTGCGGCGGTTGTCTTAATCCACTGGATTATTGTCGTTCTGCCCGGCGAAATCAAGAATCGAAACATTTGGCGTCGCAATTCGAACCAAGAAAGTTTCCCGCGCACTGGCAGCAATTGAACTGGGATTTTCCAAAGGAATCTGCTTAGGATCGTTCGAGAAATAAATGTCGCATTCATCAGCCGGCACGCGCTAGCGTCCGGTTCTCGTGGGAACCGTGGGCTAGCGCCCGGCGGCTGATGAATGCGGCAGTTATTAATCTAACAACGCTTAGCCACGCACTCGGTACCCGAGTTCCGTCAACAAATCACGAACACGCTCAAGATGATTCCCTTGGATTTCCAGCAGTTGGTCCTTCAAAGTGCCGCCGGCGCCACACGCCGTTTTGAGCTTGGCAAGTAACGCGCCGAGGTCGTTCCCCTCCGCCGGCAATCCGCGAATGACGGTAACGAGCTTGCCTTTTTTGCGTTTCTCGATCACGAGGCGAGCGATCTGTTTCTCCGGGGCAATTAGGTCATTGGCAGGAGGCGGGCAAACGCAGGATTCCACGAGCTCACCGCACTGCTCGCAACGCGGCGGTCGATCCCATTGCGTTCCTTCAAACAGTCTCATGTTCTCTGCCGATCTTTAGTTTGCCAGATGCTGCGGCGTGCGCACTACGAGCGATGATCACCGCTTCACCAATTCATCGATGGAGACCTTCTCGAACACCAAGTGTGATCCGCTCCCTTCGTACACGATCCCAACATGTTTGTCATCGACGCGGCTGAGGCTGGGGTAGCCGGCGCCGCGACCTTCGTCCAACAGCAATCGGTACTCTTCCGGCCAAGTGCTGCCTTCGTCGAAGCTTACCTGAATGCTGTGATGCGTCCGCCCTTGCTGCGAGTGTGGATTGGCGAACAGCAACACTGACTTCGCCTTGCCCCCTTCGCGGTAATCAAACCGATACGTGCTACCATTGCAGTTGGGTTCGATCAGCCCTTGGCGGTTGGTCGCGTGCGGTATCCAGGTTTGGCCCAGATCACGAGTTACGGCAACCGTGCGGAACTTCGTCGGGCTTTCTGTCCGGCAGTTCAACATGATCGAACCGTCTGACAACTCGACCGCCTGGCATTCGGTATTCCCCAATGACGCGGGCGGGCTAACCGTCCATTTCTTGCCATGATCGCGACTGACGAGCAGGTTAGAAAAACGCCGATCCTCACCGTCGCGCCCTTGCGTAGGCATGACCAACGTACCGTCCGAAAGCGCGATGCCTTGCTGCGGCGACGGCGCGTACAGGATCCACTTGGCGTCTTTCCAGGTACGCGTCATGTTCCGCGGATTGGTCCACGTCAGTCCGTCGTCTGTCGAGCGGACCATCATAAACTGAGCGCTCTTGCCAATTTCGAAGCCGGATTCCGATCCTTCGGCGTTCCACTGGTGTGTGCCCGGCCGGCCGTTCGTCCACACCGCGAAGCAGAAGACTTCGCCGGTTACCGGATCGACGATGATCCCCGGGTCGCTGCAACCGTTCACCTCTTGCGGCATGTTGCCGTACGTTTCCATGTCCATAATGACTTGCTGAGCGCCCCAGGTCTGTCCGCTGTCCGTGCTTCGCGGCAGACCAGTTTTGTACACAATCCAATGCGCCTGGTCGACGTGTTTGCAGGCTCCAACC
>CBDUAB010001038.1:0-2208 GCA_965365045.1 uncultured Planctomycetales bacterium | reverse complement strand
GCAACTTCAAGACGAACGAATTGCTTTGATGCGCTCCAGCAGGCAGCAGTACACGCTCTACATCCTGGAAGTGCTCCACGCCGCCACCCGGCTGACGCAGCTCCGGCGAGAGCTCCGATCCGTCGCACCGATTCGTGCCAACCCTACGGGAGCGGATCACTCATAAGTTTCAGCCGTTTCTTGAGGCCCGGTGCACTAACATTCAGACCCATCTTCGACAGTTGCTCGCTTGAATTAGGCACGAATATGACGTAAGTCGTTTGTTGAACGCGTAAATTGCTAAGTTGACACAGAATCTGTAGTGCCAAAAGTTGCTGGGGGATACAGGATACAGATTGATTTCTTCTCGTCGGGGCGGATATTGACCGTAGTGACAGGATGGACTCGCGATACGGAGGTCCAGATGTTTGCTCGGGTCAAGAAATCAGGCAATTACCAATATGTTCAAGTCGTTCATAACGAACGTTTTGACGGACGAGTCCGTCAACGTGTGATTGCCACGCTCGGACGGTTGGACGTGCTCAAGGAGACCGGACAGCTCGAAGGCTTACTCGAATCCCTGGCGCGGTTTAGCGATCATGCCGCCGTTCTCAATGCGTTGAAAGCCAATCAGATCACGCCTACCCGCACAATCCATCTCGGCCCTCCGTTGGTATTTCAACGGCTGTGGGAACAACTTTGCCTGCCCGACATCTTGCAGCGGCTGTTGGCGGGGCGCAAATTCGAGTTCTCGCTGGAACGCGTCGTCTTCATTACGGTGCTGCATCGTTTATTCTCACCCGGCAGCGATCGGGCGGCTGATCGCTGGTGTCGCAAATACGCGTTGGGAGAGATCGACAGAGTCGAACTCCAGCATTTCTATCGCACGATGGGCTGGCTGGGCGAACCGTTGCCGCCGGACCAACAACCGCAGACGCCGTCACTGACGCCCAGATTGCGGAAAGACTTGATCGAAGAGGCCTTGTTCGAGCAGCGGCGTGACCTGTTCAGCAGCTTGCGGTTGGTGTTTCTCGACACGACGTCCATTTACTTCGAAGGCCGTGGCGGAGAAACGATCGGCAGGCGCGGCTACAGCAAGGACCATCGGCCGGACCTTCCCCAGATGGTTGTGGTGGTAGTGATGGATGACGAGGGCCGGCCTGTCTGTTGCGAACTGTTGCCGGGAAACACGGCCGACATCAAGACGCTCTTGCCGGTCATCGACCGGTTGCGCGGGCGGTTTGGTATTCGTGACGTGTGCATTGTTGCTGACCGCGGCATGATCAGCCAACAGACAATGGCTCAACTTTCCCAGCGTGACATCCGTTACATCCTCGGAGCACGCCTACGAAACGTGAAGGAGATTCGCGAGACGGTGTTGTCTCGTGGAGGCCGCTATTGCGAAGTGCATGGCCCGCGATCGAAGAGCAAGGCTCCGTCACCACTGAAGGTGAAGCAAGTGCTGGTCGAAGAACGTCGCTACATCGTTTGCCATAACGAAGAACAAGCTCGCAAAGACCAGGCCGATCGTGAGGCAATCGTGGAGAAGCTTCGCAGACAATTGAAACAAGGAAGCAAGTCGCTGGTGGGCAACAAGGGCTATCGTAAGTATCTATCGGCACGCAGCGGCGGCGCGTTTCACATTGATGAAGCCAAAGTGAAACAAGACACCCGCTTCGACGGCAAATGGGTGTTGCAGACGGATACCGATTTGCCAGCGGAAGAAGTGGCTTTGCGTTATAAGGATCTGCTGCTGGTGGAAGACGCTTTCCGCACGATGAAATCGATTCTGGAAACGCGTCCGATCTATCACAAGTGCGACGACACGATCCGTGGTCATGTGTTTTGCAGTTTTCTGGCCTTGGTGTTGCAGCAGGAATTAAAATCGCGTTTGGAATCACGCGGTTGGGTTACGGAGTGGCAACGGTTACGCGATGACCTGGACGAGTTGCAAGAACTCACGCTACCGCTGGGCGAGAAGACGTTTGTGATTCGTACGCCACCGGTTGGAGACGCGGGCCGGGCCCTGCAAGCCGCTGGCGTGGCCTTAGGTCCCTCCGTACGGCTGCTCTGAGCTGTCACCACCCGCACGAAACAACCGTGTAGTGCCAAAGCCTGGTGCCAAATCCGTAAGTCTCTACCATAAAAGACGTTGCATCATCGCACTGTCGAAGATGGGTTAAACTACTGAATCTACCAAAAGCCGTGGATTCCGCGACAATGGTTCGA
>CBDUAB010001037.1:0-2210 GCA_965365045.1 uncultured Planctomycetales bacterium | reverse complement strand
AAACAGGATCAAACCGATGAGCACGGCAGCGTCTGATTTGACCACCCGCAATTTGACCACATCAGAACTTGATGAAGTGGTGAAAAAGCATTTTGGCTTTAGCGAATTCCGTGATGGACAGCGGGCAGTCATCGAGCACTTACTGGCGGGCAAATCGTCGGCCGCCATATTTCCGACCGGCGGCGGCAAGTCGCTTTGTTACCAATTGCCAGCCCTGTTATTGCCGGGCGTGACGTTGGTCGTGTCGCCGTTGATCGCGCTGATGAAAGATCAGATTGATGCGCTGGCGGCACGCGACATCGCGGCAGCACGGTTGGACTCCACGCTTTCCGCGGACGAATACTCCCGGGTGATGCAGCAAGTCCGCGAGGGTCAGCTAAAATTGCTCTACGTCGCGCCAGAACGATTCAAAAACGAACGATTTCGTGGCCTGGTCGAGAGCCTGCAAATATCACTGTTTGCGGTCGACGAAGCACATTGCATCTCGGAGTGGGGACATAACTTCCGGCCAGATTATTTAAAGCTTGCACGTTTCGCGCACCGCTGCGGCGCCGAGCGAATACTCGCGCTGACCGCGACGGCAACACCGCAAGTTGCAACGGACATCTGCCGCGGATTTCGAATTGACGACCATTGCGCCGTGCGTACGGATTTCTACAGGCCAAATCTCACATTGTTGGCAACCCAGGTTACGACGACGGATCGTGATGAAGAATTGATATCGAGGCTGCGCGAGCGCTCAGTTGGCGCCACCATTGTCTATGTGACATTGCAAAAGACAGCCCAGCAAGTCGCCGCTCAACTGGCGACGGCGGGTTTCCCCGCACGTGCCTATCACGCTGGCATGAAAAGTGACCTGCGCAATGAAACCCAAGAGTGGTTTCTCGCCAGTGATGACGGCATCATCGTGGCGACCATTGCCTTTGGCATGGGGATCGATAAGTCCAACATTCGGTACATTTATCACTACAATCTGGCCAAAAGCCTGGAAAACTTCGCCCAGGAAATCGGCCGGGCTGGGCGGGACGGTGAGTCGTCCATCTGTGAGTCGCTTGTGTGCCTCGATGACTTGAGGACACTTGAAAACTTTGTGTATGGTGACACGCCATCGGCAACCGCAATTCACTCGCTCGTAAACGATATCTTTTCGCGCGGCGATACCTTCGACGTGAACCTTTACGACTTGGCTCACCAGCACGATATTCGCGATCTGGTGCTGCGCACCATGTTTACGTATCTCGAATTGGAGGAGTATCTAGAAGGTGGAACACCTTTTTACGCGGAGTACCGATTCAAGCCGCTGGTTTCGTCGGCGGAGATTCTGTCGCGATTTGAAGGTGAACGTCGCGAGTTTTTAGCCACCGTCTTTCGGCACGCGCGCAAGGCCAAGACGTGGTTTTGGCTCAATGTTGACGATGTCGGTGCGGCAACAAACTCAAATCGGCAACGGGTTGTACGCGCGCTGGATTATTTGGCGGAACAGCAACTACTTGAGGTCAGTGTCTCGGGCGTACGACATCGATATCAAAAACTGCGCGCGCCGGCGGATGCATCAATACTAGCGGATGAACTTTACCAACGTGCCGTTGATCGCCAGGCACGTGAAGTTGCGCGGATTGGTCAAGTCGTCGAACTGATGGAGCATAACGGGTGCCAAGTATCAGTGTTGGGTGCGCATTTCGGCGAACCGCTTTCACAAGATTGCGGTCACTGTAGTTGGTGCCTACGAGAGAAAAAGACCATCACTCTAGCCCGTCCGCGCGACGAGGCAATTGATGAGCAAGTATGGCAAAAAGCCATGCAACTACGCCGCAATCATGCCGAAATCCTCAATGAACCGCGCTCCTTTGCGCGATTCCTGTGTGGTGTCACTTCACCAGTACTGACGCGTTCCAAACTCAGCCGAGAACCGTTATTCGGTTGCTTGACGCAAGTTCCGTTCGCGGATGTGTTGACACGCGCGTCCGCCGATGCTGGCTAGTGCTGTGTTAGAGCTTGATTTTAGGATTAGCCGTTTTGGCGATAGCCACGGTTTCTGTGGGTGGGTGAACCGTGGCTATCGCCGAAACGGCTAATCGTCACAACCTTGATTCTTAGCTGTGACAAACCGTTAGTACTCCGTTTCGTAAGTCCTTATGCAGTTGACGAGGAAGGGGTCGGGAGTCTTTTTCGGTGTATCAATTGACCACATGGGACGCGTGCTCCCGAAA
>CBDUAB010001036.1:0-2213 GCA_965365045.1 uncultured Planctomycetales bacterium | reverse complement strand
GTGAACGATTCTGAGCCGCAAATGTAGGATGGATTGGCCCATCCGCGATCGACGATGCGTTGGCCAGTTCGCGAACCACGGATGGGTAATCCGTCCCGGCGCAAGGACGGATTACCAAGTCGTTGGATAGTTGGCTGAAAATGGACGGTTTTTTGACGACTTGGCCAATCCATCCTACGACTTCCTGTGCCTTGGCAGGCAAACAAGAATGAGCCCAACGAAACAACAAAGAATAACGGCTCCATAGCCGATCCGCCAAACCCAATGGTTACGGCCGGGTTCGAAACTTGCGGCGAAACCGAAAAGGCAGAATGGAATCGGCGCGATAAGCAGCAATCCGAGAACAACTCTGATTCCAACCGAATTCGGCTGTTGGCGATACAGGCTTATCCCACCGACCAGGAGCGATCCGATCAGCCCCACAACGGCGGCCGCAAATACGTAACTCATTGTTTCACTCCAAGAAATTGTTTAATTTGGTGGCTTCGCAATGATCTCCTTGCGATTTCAGTCGGTCAACTGCACCGTGCTACTAAACAGCACACTTGTAGCTTATCGTGGTGATCTCACAGCCCCGTGAATTCGTGGAGAAAACAGATGTTTGCCGCTCAATTTCGTTCACAGGAGTATGGTCGTATGGTGTCGCGTTGCCGCTTTCTCTTTCAAGCCGTATTATCCGGCGCTAGTCCCACATTAACATCCATAGTGGCGTCACACTGCCACACTTCGCTTGGCACGCTCTCGCGGCGAGCTACGCTCTACTGCATCGTAATCGCAACTCTCGCCCTCTCTCATTGTGCTCGCGTGACTGCCGCCGAGTCATCCAATGCAGATGACTTCGTACCATTGTTCGACGGTAAAACACTCGACGGTTGGGTCAATGTCAACTGCGCGCCGAACACGTGGAGTGTTCGCGACGGCATGATCTACTGCACTGGCAAACCCATCGGTGAGCTGCGCACTAAGCGGATGTATCAGAACTTTGTGCTCGAACTGGAATGGCAGCACCTTAAACCGAAGGGCAATGCAGGTGTGTTTGTTTGGGCGGATGCGATCACCGCTCCGGGCCAGCCGTTTCATCGTTCCGTCGAAGTGCAGGTTCTGGACGGTCGCGAAGGTCCAGGGCACACGTCCGATGGCGACATCTTTCCAATTCACGGCTCGACTTTGAAACCGGACAATGGCCGTGGCGGCATGCGAGCTTTTCCCACGGAAAAGCGTTCTAAACCGTCGCCTGAATGGAATCATTATCGTATTACCTGTAACGACGGCTCGATTAGCCTGGCGGTAAACGGCAAGGTTGTGACCAGCGGTTCGGAGTGCAGCTTGCGGAAGGGATATATCTGCCTCGAATCCGAAGGTTCGCCGGTCAACTTTCGTAACCTGCGAATCAAAGAGCTTCCGGACACGCCGCTTGAGCCCGAACAAGTTGCCAAAGTAGATGAAGGCTTTGTCAGTCTTTACACGGGCGTTGACTTGTCAGGTTGGAAAACACATGAAGGACTTATTGGCCACTGGCAGCCAAACGACTGGCGATTGACGTATGACGGCGATGCCACGGGCGAGGATAAGAACCTCTGGAGCGAGCGGTCGTTTAAGGATTTCGAGCTGATTGTCGATTGGCGCTGGAATGGTAAGTACGAGGATACCACGAAACGGCCGGTTGTCTTACCGAGCGGCGAAAACGCCAAGAACGCGGACGGAAGCGAAAAGAAAATCGACGTGCCCACCGCGGATTCGGGAATCTTCTTGCGCGGAACACCCCAGGCGCAGATAAACATCTGGCAATGGCCAATCGGTTCCGGCGAGCTGTGGAGCTACCGAAACAACGCGTCGCTACCGGCGGAAATACGTGCAGCGGCGACGCCCAGCGAAAAAGCTGACAACGCGGTCGGAAAATGGAATCGTTTTCATATCACGATGCAGGGCGAGCACGTGACCGTGGTCTTGAACGGTAAGAAGGTGATCGACAAGTGCCATTTGCCGGGCATTCCAGCGGCGGGACCGATTGCCCTACAGCATCACGGTGACCCGATCGAGTTCGCTAACATCTTTGTGAAAGAGCTGTAAACGGCGGACAGAAACGCACATTGTGAAGATGCAGGGTAGCCCGACTCGCAGGATTTGCAGTCGCGCACTTTAGTTCCGGAGGAATGATCTGTGAAAGCCTGGGACTTTAGTCCCAGGTTTGGGTAAGACAATGCACCCGTGAG
>CBDUAB010001035.1:0-2218 GCA_965365045.1 uncultured Planctomycetales bacterium | reverse complement strand
ATCGCGCAGGGCCCAGGGCGCGTGCTCACGGGAGGAACCGCAACCGAAGTTGGGGCCGGCCACCAGGACCTTGGCGTTCTTATATCCGGGTTTGTTCAGGACGAAGTCCGGGTTGTCGCTGCCGTCCGCGTTGTAACGCCATCGCCCAACAGTTCCACCCAACCGGCGTCGGCAGCCGAGACCACATTCGCGCGGTTAAGCCGAGTAAACAGATCGCATATGCAATCCGCCGAAGTCCGGACGCCTCGTTCGATAGGTCTCGTCGACGCAGTGTTCGAGGATCTGAACGATTGGTTGCTGTGACTTTTTTGGGAGTGCGACGGCCTGGCGTCGCTTTCTTTTTCTTTCAGAACGTAGTCACCCACCGCGCGCCGATGACATCGACATCCGACGATGAATCGGGAAACATCCAGTGTTCGTGATTGACCATCAGCAATCCGGCGCTCGTCAGCGTAAAATTCAGCCCCCACGTGAATCGCTTGGTAGTCATGTCGCCTGTGTTGATGATTTGATGTTCCAGCGTATCGTAGCGGGCCAGCAACCCTAAGTTCCGTTTGACGCGTAGTTCAGTTTCGACAATGTACCCGTCGATTTCGCTATCGCTTGGCCTGCCAACTTCTTCGCGGCGATTGGCATATTCAAGATATATTCGTAGTTTGTCCCGTATGCGAATCGTGGCGTCGGCGCCCCACAGATGATAGTCCAGCCCAGCGAGTCCATCGTTCTGCATGCGACCCGACATGGCCGAGGTTCCAAGACGAATGCGCTTATTCCCCAACGTAAAGCGACCTCCGGCGGCGGGCTCACGGTTATTGTCGGTATAGCTTCGGCTAGAATTGAAGTTCACTCCGCCAGTGTTACCCTGCAGTCCATTCACGGCAAATAAATCAAGCGTGTAGCTACGATCGCACGGCGCGCTAATACTCAAGCTAAAGTTTAATCCTTCGTCAGAATACGGTGCTGGCAATACAGGTTGAAACGGGCCTCCGAATTCGATTCTGCGTCCCATGTTGAACATCAGCGGATTGGTTACGGTGCGGTAAGCGCCCGGATGATTAATGGCTGAGTAAGCTCCAAACGGCACGACAAAGCGCCCCATCTTAAGGTCGGCCGACGTTGTATAAAGCTTCTGATGATTTGTGGCGTCGTTCGTTGATTTGCCGTTTGCTTTCTTGTGCTTTTGTGAGAAGAACTTATGCAGGTCCACCGTGGCGCTCGCCTCGACCAACTCGAGGTTGAATCCCTTGCTGGAATTACGATCGGAATGACAGCTTGTACACGCCATGACGGTCACCCGCAGTGGTCCGGCCGATTGCCAAGCGGCGCCGACCCATGCATCTACAAAGAAATCAGGGTTTTCGATCGTGTCACTGCTGCCTCTCCACAGAGTTGATAGCGTGCTGTTGAACGTCCATGGGCTCACCGTGTCCGTCACATCCGCAGCTTCTCCATCTCCTGCCGTGGAAGCGCCGCGGGATGCCAGGAACGTCGCGATGGATTCGAGGTCACTTGGATTGATGTCCGCGCCTTGCTTGGTAGCCATCCTGCGCACGGTAGCGCGCCATGCGGCTAGGCTTTTGTTTTTACTAAACGATCGATCCGCGTCGTGGCATTTTGTGCATGACTGTGAAAACGCCGTCCGACCCGTCGCAACGAGAGTCGGATCGAACCTGGCGGGTTTTTCCTGCTCCGCCTTGTCTTCTTCCTCGTCCATGCTGGGTTTTTTGTCTGTTGATTCTGGCGAATCTTTGTTGTCGTCAGGGCTTCGGGAAGCAAGAAAAGTTGCAATGGCTTGAAAATCATTCGGATCAATTTCGGCGTCTTCCTTGGCCGCCATTTCGCGCACCGTATCCATCCATTCGTCGAAATCCTTGTCCTCGTCCAATGCCCGTTCCGCTTCGTGACATTGCGTGCAGGATTCTTGAAAGGCCATTCGGCCTTGCTCGACTTCGTCGCGATCAAGTGGCGGTGGCAACGATGACGCTGGCAACGGCGGCGGTGTCGGTACATCGTCGTCGCGCTCGGCGACGGTCATTCCGGTACCGTCCCCGTGGAATTCCATGGCGGGCAGCACGGACGCATTGCGTCGCTGCGCTTCGACCAAAACAGGCCCGAGCGTACTCAGTAACGCGATCGCGGGGACGGACCGTGTAATCAACCGAGGCATTTGGATTTAGCAAACGGCCGAACGGCCTCTGTGAGGAGCTTGATGAGTTCG
>CBDUAB010001034.1:0-2218 GCA_965365045.1 uncultured Planctomycetales bacterium | reverse complement strand
ATTCGTTTAAGTCCGTCGCGTTCACGTTGCCGTCGCCATTGAAATCGCCTTGGCCTCAACTGGTGGCATCGGTTGCTCGCCAATTCAGCGCGAGTGAGTTGAGGTCCGTCGCGTTAACGCGACCATCCAGGTTCGTATCACCAAAGATAGACACAATGAGCTTTCGTTACAGCATGTTATCTCGTTAACGGATCGATCCATTTCTGTATCATGAAATCCACAAGTTCGGTCATGTCATTGGTGGGCTTCATCTGTCGGATTTGTCCGTCAATTCACGAATCATCGTGCCGTCCGTTCTCTCTATGTGATTCTCAACGCGACTAGGTTTCCAGCGGGCCGGAGTCATACGGACCGTCATCTCAACCGCGAATTCGACGTCCCCCGATCAGAGCGAGTCCGACGATCGTCAACAGCCAAGCGGAAGGTTCAGGTACCGCCGCGTTTAGCGCGGAAGCCGAAGGAATCGATTGGCCCCAGTTCAGCGCCAGCGCGTTCAGATCGGCCGAGTTGACGTTACCGTCTCCGCTGAAGTCACCGCCCGACCAGAGGAGAACTTCTGCTCCCCAATTGAGCGCCATGTTGTTTAGATCGACAGCGCCCACCGCGCCATCTAAATTCGTATCGCCCTTCAAATAAGGCTCAGCGAATCCATTGATCGACGCGGCGTCCGCCAGCCATTGATCTACGTCCGAGTTGTCGATGACACCGTCGCTGGTGACGTCAAATTCCTCGTTCTCGCCCTGCACTACTTCCACTCCCAGAGCAATAGGGCCCTCCAGCAAAAGCGCATTCAAGTCATGGATGTCACATGAAGCATCAAGGTTGAAATCGCATTGCGCACCAATGGTACCTACCGTAAATCCGATGTACGCGACTTGGTCGCTGGCCAAACTGCCCGCTACCGAAACGCCGCCTGCGGACAGCGAAAAGTTGCCGCCGGTCGCTCCCGCGATGATCTCATACTGATCTTCGAAGGACGTGTTGAAACTGCCAACCGCAGCGATATAGTCGCCGTGAGGCAATCCCGATTCGAAGTTGATCTCGCTGTGTGTCGTGTTTCTCAAATCCTCACTCAGCGAATCGTCGTTGCTCTCGATTAGGTTACCGGTCATCTCAGGATAGATACCCAGCTCGGTGTCAAAGTCTCCGTCGGTTACCAATCGGATTGGATCAAACTCGGCAGCAACAGTACCCAAATGGGCAGTTAGCGGCGGGTGTTGCGGGGGTTCTTGGAATGAAAACTCAATTATCGTGTTATCCCATCGAGGAGTTGGTCCATCAACTGTGTGAACGGCAAGCAGGGTCAGATCGGCCGGCCCGTGTAGGGGAAGGTCCAGAAAACTGTCCCAGACCAAGGTGACGGCGTCCGAATTAGCGGCGGAATTAGGTGCCGAACTCAAATTGGCATAATAAAGAGTACCGGGTTCCGCTAATTCACCGTCGGTCAATGTCCAAATGGCTTCTCGGGACCAAGCCCCGGTGGGCGTCGACCAGTCAGTCACTAACGAAATCGAGTTGTACGTACCTTCGGGAATCGAGATTGGTACTTCTAACGGATCGGCGTCCGGTCGAATCGTTCCCAATTCGATTTCAAATTGTTGTGCGTGTGCCGTCGTGCACACGATGCCGCCGATTGCCAACAGAAGTGTCACGAACGATCCAACACGTGCTGATCTGTGCGATGGCATACAGTGTGGCTGCGCCCGCGGTTGGCGGCGGCGAAGCAGACCGAGCATCAGTGACCCGACGATCATTCCCATCAGCCCGCTTGGTTCTGGTACACCGTTTGTGCTGTTAGCCGACGCCAGCGCAGCATCCGCGGGCGTAAACGTAATGTCGTCGAACGTTGAGCTCATGTGGCCAATGAACGTCCATCCTCCGCCACTGGTGTGCCGTTGTGATACGACACCAAACTGTCCTTGCGAATGGTGTGAGTCGATCATCGTGATCTGTGGCTCGTCCGGCTCCACTTCACCTGGACGCCAAACCTTCATGGTTATTTCATCGCCGACCGTGCCGCCCTTAACCCACAGATCTTCATCCACTCGATGTGGATACAGCACGCATTCACTGCCGTCTTCCGGCCCACCGATCTGACTAATGCAGATCCTGCCATTGGGAACGGTGGGCTCACTTGGTCCCTTGTTTGGAGACAAACCAAATAGATAAGTCGAAAAGTCGGTCTCCAATGAACCTGTAGTCCGCATGGCTAACGCAG
>CBDUAB010001033.1:0-2220 GCA_965365045.1 uncultured Planctomycetales bacterium | reverse complement strand
TCTATCACGCCACAAAAGGGCAACCGTGTTGCGTTCCGCCTACACGGTGTGGTTTTTTTTCTACACACGGAACGCCTCTAGACGATTGTTATGAATTCGTTAAGATAGTTGTAACTTCAGCCGGGGCTAGCACTTATGCGTTGCATGAGTGGGCTGTGAACCTGTTTGGCATCAGTCGTGCTTTAGGACGCTGATGCTCCGCAACTGTCTCTTCTCATCACAGCCTGCTCAGGAGGTCTCTTTTGACCAAAGCCAAACGCAAGCAGTCGGCGTCACCCACAACAGCCAACGGAGTAGCGAAGGCGGCAAAGCGTCAGGACAGGGAGGAATCCAATGACACGGAATTGCCATTTGCTTCTCGAAAGGTCGCAACGTTTACCGAGGACCCGACTGAGGAGGAAGCGCCGAAACAATCCGAAGGCGCCTCGGCGATAGACGATCCTGTCCGCATGTATCTGATGCAGATGGGCGAGATTCCGATGCTGACGCGACAAGAAGAGGTAAACGCGGCGCGGCAGATTGATCATTGGCGTCGCCGCTTTCGCATGAGCTTGTTAGCGTCGGATTTCGTGTTGCAAGGTGCCGTCAACCTTCTGCAGAAAGTAAAAGACGGTGAGCTGCGATTGGATCGCACGATCGAAGTTTCCGTAACGGACACAAGCGAAAAGAAGCGGATCATGAGCCGCCTCGGCCCCAATCTCAAGACGCTTCGACAGCTTCTCGTGCTGAACCATCGAGATTATCGGATCGCCATTGCTAAGAGTCGGCCACAGAAGGAGCGAATCGCGGCCTGGCAACGTCTAATTCGCCGCCGATTTCGGGCTGTGCGGCTGGTCGAAGAACTCAACTTGCGGACGCAAAAGCTGTTTCCGCTGATGGAGAAAGTCCACGAAGTCTCGCGGCGCATGAACACACTCAAAGCGCAGATCGCAATGGGTGGCGGCGAATGTGCTGGCGGCCGTACCGGCAACGAACTGCGATCCGAGCTTCACTATCTTATGCGGATCTCACTTGAAAGCCCGGCAACTCTCACATATCGCGTTGAACGCACGGAAAAATATCGCTGGGAATATGACGCAGCCAAACGCTACCTGTCGGCTGGCAACCTACGGTTGGTCGTTTCGATTGCCAAGAAGTATCGTAACCGGGGTCTTTCCTTTCTGGACCTCATCCAAGAGGGCAACACTGGTTTGATGCGCGCCGTGGACAAGTTCGAACATGTTCGCGGTTACAAGTTTTCGACATACGCCACGTGGTGGATTCGCCAAGCAATCACGCGGGCAATCGCCGACCAGAGCCGCACGATTCGAGTTCCTGTTCACATGATCGACACGATGAGTAAAGTGCGTCTGGTGACACGTGATTTAGTCCAAGAGCTAGGTCGCGAGCCAACTGCCGAAGAGATGGCGGATCGAGCCAAACTGTCGCTCGAAGATACGCGTTGCATTATGCGAATGGCGCGCCAGCCGTTGTCACTCGACCAACCCGTAGGCGATCACGAGGACAGCTATTTCGGCGAATTCCTCGAGGATCACCGCGATGATGACCCGCTCTACGACTCGAATCAGGAAGCACTGAAGAGTCGCATCGAAGAAGCCATGCAGGCCCTCAATCATCGGGAACGCGAGATTATCCGACTTCGTTATGGGCTTGCGGACGGTTACACATACACGCTCGAAGAAGTCGGGCAAATTTTTTCCGTAACACGTGAGCGAGTACGGCAAATCGAATCCAAAGCGGTTCGCAAGCTGCAAGAGCCTTATCGGTGCAAAGTGTTGGCCGGATTTTTGGATGACCCAGATCCGTTGGAGAAACTTCGCGGCCGGCGCGAACCACAATCTTAAAACATTTGAACCAAACCCCCCTCCGCGGCAAAGCCGACGTGTTAACGCATGTCGGCTTTGTCGTGCGCGGAGGACAAAGTAAGTGGGATAGATGTAGTCCGCGGTCCTAGAGGATTACCAAAGGTCATCGCCATGCTCGCGAGTAGGGGAGTGGCCCAGCCGCTGAAACAGCTGGGCAATCGGGATCTGTTTGGCCTCGGCGATGTTTATCGCCAGTCTCCCTCTATGGCCGTTCGCTGCTCATGAGCTCTATCACGGACTATGGCACTCGGCAACAACACGTTAAGTGCACAGGCGATGCTATTGGCCAGGAGTTTGTACTCGCAGCCAGTACTACCGGCGTAGGTAGAGATGGCGGTGGCTCGATGAAGACGAC
>CBDUAB010001032.1:0-2222 GCA_965365045.1 uncultured Planctomycetales bacterium | reverse complement strand
GCGAGATCGAGTCCATCAAAACACGCACGTCGTCGGCCGAGCGATTGATTTCCTGCAGATTTAAGACATCCGGGTCCAAAGCCTGCACGATCCGCTCAAACTTCTCGGCTCCGATTGGAAAAGCGTCCGGGAAAACCCCGTCCCAATTTACATTGTAAGTAACAACGCGCACATCATCGCTTTGCTGACGATCGAGAAACGTTTCGGCAGACGCCGAGGTGGCGACAAACACCAGAAAAATGAGACAGCGGGAGCAGTAAATCAAACGTGCGTCCGTCATCGTTGCGTCCGTCATCGTTGAGTCGGTCATCGTTGAGTCCGACGAGGAGGGAACACATAAATTGGATCGACAGGCCCTGTGCATTGCGTGCCAAACCAGTGCCTACTCAGTTACATTGGTGAAAGTCTTAGCATCATGATACATTGATTAGTCGGATAGCGCCACTTTGCGTTGGTGACATCGCCACTTTTCTGGGAAGAAGTACATGTCAAGAAAGCGGCTGCCACGGTCATTATATCCCATGCTGTTGATTGCCATGGCACCGCATACAAGTGCGCAATCGAATTCCGCGATCGATCAATCATTCTTTGCCGAAAAACTGTATCCGGTGATGCACAGCGTCCAATGCAATCTGTGCCACAACGATAACGGCGTCGCCTCGGGAACCGAATTGGAATTCCCGAATATCGATGCCAGCAACGAACAAGTCACCGCCTTTGGTCTCAAGCTGATGGACTTGATCGATCGCGACGATCCCCAGCAGTCGATGTTGTATCTCAAGCCGACAAACCTCGATGAGCACACAGGTGGCGAGCGGATCAAGCCTGGCAGTTACGAAGAGCGAGTGTTGTTGAGCTGGATCAATTACTTGGCCGGACTGACCGAACAGCAAGTGCAACAAGCGCGAGACCAAATCGCGCGATCTGAGCGTCTCGCTCTTCAGCCGCTGACGGTTCGACGACTGACGCACAGCCAGTACAACCACACGGTGCGCGATCTATTGGGTGATGAAAGTCAACCTGCGAACAGCTTTCCCGATGAAGATTTTGTTCGGGGCTTCAAGAACCAAGCGGAAGTCCAGGGTATCTCGCCATTGCAAGCGGAGGCCTATGCCAAGGTGGCAGAGCGGCTCGCGTCGAGTGCCTTTCGAGGTGGTGACCATCACGGCTTGATTCCGTGCAAACCAGCCGCGTCGACCGACACCAATTGTGCGGAAGAGTTTGTGAAGCAATTCGGACTCAAGGCATTTCGGCGTCCCTTGACGGACGGCGAAGTGCATGTTTACACAGCCTTGTTTCAGCAAGAAGCCGATCGCGAGACTGATTTCATAAGCGGTGCCAAGATCGTTGTCGAGGCCATGCTTCAATCGCCTCATTTTCTTTTCCGCGTGCAGCGTGGAAAAAGCGGTCCCTTCGAGCAGTATGAAGTCGCCAGCCGTCTGTCGTACTTCCTTTGGGACACAATGCCCACTGACGAATTGCTTCGTGCCGCGGCAAACGACGAGTTTTCGCAGCCAGAGCAACTCGAGACGGCGGCGCGACGCATGTTGGACGACCCCCGTGCGAAAAGTTCAATGGAGGAATTCTTAGCGCAATGGATGCGGTTCGATCGTGTGCTGACGGCCACACGCGACCGGCGCCGGTACGGGAATTTTAACACCGAGGTCGCGGCTGCCATGGTGGAAGAGACGCAAATGTTGTTCAACCACTTGGTATGGGAAGACCGGAACTTTATGGAGTTCTTCACTGCCGACTACACATTTCTGAGTACGGATCTGGCACGGCTGTACGATTTGCCGGTACCGCCCGCGGAATACGCGATGGTCAAGTACCCGGAAAGCTCAGGGCGCGGCGGCGTATTGGGGCACGGTTCATTTCTGGTGGCGACGAGCAAGCCGGCCGAAACGTCTCCCACCGAACGTGGTTTATTCATTCGGAACCATTTTCTGGGCCACGAAGTTCCTCCGCCCCCGCCTGGAGTAAATACGGCATTGCCGAACATCACGGAAGACAAGCCGATGACGAACCGTCAGCGTTTGCAGATCCACCTGAATAGCGAAGCGTGTTCCAATTGCCATCGTCTGATCGATCCCATCGGTCTTGGTTTCGAGCAATATAACGCGATCGGCAGCTTTCAAGAGAAAATGTCACTGCGATTCAGGGGAGATCGAAACAGCCGTGAAAAAACAAACACAATCGAACTGGACCTCGATATTTCGGCC
>CBDUAB010001031.1:0-2231 GCA_965365045.1 uncultured Planctomycetales bacterium | reverse complement strand
AACTGTTAAGGTCGGCAAGCTTAACATTGACGAGAATCCGCGAGCACCAAGCGACTTCGGAATCAGCTCGATCCCCGCAGTGTTGATATTCAACGATGGCAAGATCGTCGAGACGTTCGTCGGCGTGCAACCCAAGGACCGCTACACAGCGGCGCTTCAGAAAGTGATCGCCATCGCCTCGGTTTGAACATTCACTCAACAGCAACTTCACTATCGTTCAAAAGGAACCACGAAAATGACATGCAACAGCCGTAAGACTCGAAACTCAATTTTCTTAGTCGTCGGGATCGCCGCAGGAATGGCTGGGATAACACTAGCTCTTCAGCCAAATGAGCCCGCTGAAGCTGGCTCACAACCGAAGGAGAGAGTAGCGGCGGAATCACTTGCGGATATTCACGCCGTCAATCGACCGACGGTTTACCACAAGACGATAGAGATTGACGGGCTCGACATTTTTTATCGCGAAGCGGGTCCCAAGGATGCGCCGACGGTCCTCTTACTGCACGGATTTCCAACGTCGTCGCACATGTTTCGCAATCTCATACCGGCATTGGCAGACCGTTACCACGTGATCGCACCAGATTACCCCGGCTACGGCAACAGTTCGATGCCGACGGTCGACGAGTTTGACTACACGTTTGATAATCTGGCGGACATCGTGGAAAAACTGACCGTTAAGCTCGGGCTTGAGAACTACAGCCTCTACCTAATGGATTATGGCGCGCCGGTGGGATTCCGTCTGGCGGTGAAGCATCCTCATCGCGTCGACTCCCTGATCATCCAGAATGGCAACGCCTATGTTGAAGGAATTGACAATAACTTTTGGGAGCCCATCAAGGAGTATTGGAAAGATCGTGGTGCCATCAATAAGGGGCTTGACAACGATTGGTGGAAGAACGTCAAGGCCGCTTACAAGAAGCCAAACATGTCGAACGAGGAAGCGCTTCGGTTTCTAGTGACACTGGGCGCGACACAATGGCAGTACACCAACGGCGTGCGCAACCAGGAGACAATCAGCCCCGACAATTGGCACGTTACCCAGAGACTTCTCGACCGACCAGGGAATGCAGAGATTCAACTTCAACTGTTCTATGACTACGGCACCAATCCACCGCTCTACTCGAGCTGGCAAGCCTATTTTCGCCAGCACCAACCACCGACGTTGATCGTGTGGGGCAAGAACGACGAAATCTTTCCCGCGGCCGGTGCGCATCCATACAAGCGGGATTTGAAAAACGTTGAATTTCACTTGCTCGACACTGGCCATTTTGCACTCGAAGAGGATGGCGACGTAATCGCAAACCACATTCGTGGTTTTCTGGAAAGGCATACGATGCCATGAAACGTCCAATCAGTGATATCGCCTTCACTTCCGCAGTCAAACTCGCTCAACAGCAGCGAGGTTCGCGCGAAGCGTACGCGAAGATGGAACAGCGCGGTGGCTGGCAGAACAAGGTAACGACCGACTTAGCCGAGTTCATTGCCGAACGTGATTCGTTTTACTTGGCCACGGCCAGCGCCGACGGTCAACCCTACATCCAGCACCGTGGCGGTCCCAAAGGGTTCCTGAAAGTGTTGGACGAGCACACATTGGCATTCGCAGATTTCGTTGGCAATGCCCAATACATATCGACCGGTAATCTCGATGAAAACAACAAGGCTTTTATCTTTTTGATGGACTACCCAAACCGTCGGCGAATTAAGATTTGGGGAACGGCGGCAGTAGTCGAAGGGGACGACAAATTGCTCAACCGACTGGTCGATCCAGAATACCGCGGCAAACCGGAGCGGGCATTTGTGTTTCAAGTCCAAGCCTGGGACGTCAATTGTCCGCAGCACATCAAGCCACGTTGGACAGAAGAAGATTTTGCTCCGGTCATTGACGAACTTCGTGCACAAGTGGACCGCCTTGAAGCGGAGAATGCTCAGCTTCGTGTCCAGGGCGGTCTCTCGCGTCCAGTCGCCAGCAACTGATAGAAGAAAACGGGTCAGGAGCCATTTTTAGAGAATAGGCAACCATTAGTACATGATTTTGTCGCCACAATAAAGATGGCGCGATGTCGGCATTTCTTTACTGGGTGACGATGACACACACGCAGCGGTATCATGCTCATTATCACACGATTGGTTATGGTCATGTACCTTGCCGCCGCCGAAGAGACATAGTGGACTCAGCCCGTTTCGTTGTGTTGTCGATGCCGAACGCAGTTGGCAAACTTCCGTTTCGTGCG
>CBDUAB010001030.1:0-2233 GCA_965365045.1 uncultured Planctomycetales bacterium | reverse complement strand
TCAGTGGGCGCGGATTATTATCGAAATGTTGCCAAGATCGGTCTACAGGCGGCGAGCGCGCTGAGCTATGCCCACCAACACGATACGCTCCATCGGGATGTGAAACCAGGCAATCTACTGTTGGACGACGAGGGTGTCGTCTGGATGGCCGATTTTGGACTCGCCAAAGCAATCGAGCATGACAATGTCACTTGGACAGGCGATGTCATCGGTACGTTAGCTTATATGGCTCCCGAACGATTCGAAGGCAACGCGTCCACACTCAGTGACATCTATAGCCTCGGTCTCACACTTTACGAATTGCTTACATTTGAAAGAGCGTACGACGGCAAGGACCGGGTCGCACTCATGCATCGTGTTGCCAATGAAGAACTTCCCGCGCCTCGCAAGTTGAATCCGAATGTGCCGCGCGATTTGGAAACGATCGTACTCAAAGCTGCCGCGCGGAATCCATTGGATCGATATGAATCGGCTGAAGAATTGGCTGAGGACTTGGATTGTTTTCTAACGGATCGCCCCATTCAAGCGCGGCGAGTTAGTTATGCCGAGCGAATGGTCCGCTGGTGTCGTCGGAATCGGGCCGTCGCCAGCATCGCGGCGGTAGCGGTCTTTTTGCTTGTGACCGTGACGACGGCAGGTTACTTCCGTGAGACAGCGCAGCGCCAGCGCGCCGAGGCGACATCGATGTTAGCCGTTAAGGCATTGGACGAAATCTATGGGCAGTTCGCACCGCGGCAATTGAGCGTTCCGGTTACCGTTGCCTTGGATGAAGATGACGAAGAAGCACTGCTTGGAAACACCGAGCTACCGCTTTCGAAGGACGTGGCGTTGTTGCTCGAGAACCTGTTGCGGTTCTACGACGATCTTTCCAAGCAAGCCGACGATACGAAGAGCCTGGCGATCAAATCCATTTCCGCCAATCGGCGGGTCGGCGATATTCGGCGGCGGCTGGGCGATTTCGACGAGGCTCGATCCACTTACGAACAGGCAATTGAGCGTGTGGAGAACCTCGGCGCCAATATCGAGCGTGCCCAAGCCGTGCGGCTGGAATACGCGCGAGTCCAAAACGGCCTCGGTATGGTATTGCGAGAGCGGCGACTTTACGACGACATGATTAGCGCGCATCAAAAGGCAATGGCCAGCCTGGATGTTCAATCTCAGTCTGCCGAAGAGAGATTTGAACTCGCGCGCACCTTTTACCTTTTGCATCTCGCTCAACGCGACCGACCGCATGGCAAGTCGGATGACGACACGACGCCCGATCAGGGTAGCCACATTCAACAAGGCGTTGCCATCCTGCATGAGCTTTGCGAAGCTCACCCCGAAATCCCTGACTATCGGTTCCTCCTAGCACGTTGTTTTTTGGTGTGCGACTCGGGATGCAACTCGGACGGGACGCTCAGGAGTTTCCAAACGCGGGCGATAACAATGCTTGAAGAATTGGTGGAGACGTCACCTGATGTGGCGGATTATCGGTACGAACTCGGAGATGCTTATCGATCGATCGAATGGCGCGAGCGGCGGCGTAAGCGTGACGGTGAACGTCCGCCCGAGGAGTTGGCTACATCGGAATCCCGGCTGCGTCGAGCGCTAGAGATCACGGCGGACTTGGAAACAAAACATCCGAATATTCCCCAGTACTGTGTACTTAAAAAGCGGCTACATCACATTTTGGCCATGGTTTTGAAGGACACAAACCAGTTGGATGAAGCCGAAGAACAATATGACGAAGCGATCAGAAAGCAACAGCTAATTGTGCATCAATCGCGTGAGCCGCACAGCCATGAAATGTGGTTGCTTCACCTGCAATTAAGTCACGCACAACTGCTACGAGACTTGGATGAAAACAATCAAGCGAAAGAAAACCTTGAGACGATCATCGTCGGGTTGAAGGAGCTTTCAAAACTTCCCGAAATCAAAAACAGCCGTTTTGACCGCCGTATCACGGAAAAGACACTGGCACGTTCGTACGTCACGCTCGCCTGCGTTCTCAATCGCCTTGGCGAAACAGATAAAGCGGATTCGATGCTGCGGAAAGCAGAAAAACCGAACTCCTAAAGCCGCGATAGAATGTCGCAGCAAAAATGAAGCAGATGTCGTTCTCGGAAAAAGATTACGCATCTTGCCAAAAAGGAGTCAGACGTCGTTTTTCACCCTGACATTCTTCTTAGTGTGGCCGACTCGCTCCGAGGCTGTGAAAAAATCGTCCAAAGTAGTCGTCACGCTCCCGCGT
>CBDUAB010001029.1:0-2242 GCA_965365045.1 uncultured Planctomycetales bacterium | reverse complement strand
GCGAGGCCGCTGGGTAGCCCTAGAACGACGCGCGACTTCCTCCACGTTAACGGTGGGAAAAAACGTTGCCAGGCGGATTTTGACTGGGTCGTATTTCGAGTCGTTGGCAAGATTTGTCCATTCGTAAGGGTCGTCCGCCTCGTCATACAGCTCCTCGTCGCCGTTTTTGTAGCGAATGTAGCGCCAGCGCTCAGAACGCACTGCGTGCTGTTGGAATCCGTGCGTGGTAAGTGCCGGCCGGTCCCATTCGACATCCGGATGCGCAAGTAGTTTGCGAATGCTGATGCCCTCGACATGTGACGGAATCGGCAGTCCGCTTAACTCACACAGAGTTGGATAGATACTCATAAAGTCGACCGTTCGCTGGCATATCGCCCCGCCCTTCGTCACACCTGGTGCTACCCAAATCAACAGTGCGCGCGTGGCCTCTTCCCATAACGCGAATTTGCGCCAGTGATGTTTTTCACCAAGATGCCAGCCGTGGTCACCCCACAAGACAATGACCGTGCTGCAATTTTTCGATGCAGTAATTCACGGTGTAATAATCGTTGACGACATCATCGCCGCCTTTTAGCTGGGCCCATTTCAGCCCGCCGACGGATTTTTGGGAAACGGCACCTTGCTGTTTTGCCTTCTCGCGAGCACCAAAGTCATCCCACTCCTCACGCCGCCCACCGCCGCCGTGATAAATCTTGCCCGCACCGCAAACGTAATAGCCATGCGCACGGAAATGCGAGTTCAGAGTCTGCTCCGGTTTGACATGTGGGCGATAGTCGTTCGGGTTGTGATAAACGCCCGTTGTTGATGGTCGCCTGCCGGACATGAGAGCGGTACGCGACGGATTACAAGCCGGTGCCGCGCAATAGGCATTGGCAAAGCTGACGCCCCAACTAGCAAGGCGGCCGAGGTGCGGCGTAATCGTTTGGGGATTTCGGTGTAAATGTCCGACCCAATGATTCAAATCGTCGACGGCGATGAATAGCACGTTGGGTTGCACTGCGTTGTCCGCCGCGGCCAAAGATCCACAACCAAAACAGCACCAGGTAAGGGATGCGGCGATGTATCCATTCATTTACAATCTCTTCATGCGACTACCGGAATACGACCAGCGGACTAACGTCATGCAGAAGCTTTTCAAGATCGTAAGTCTCTTGGCTTTGCTGACGGGAATCGGCACGCTATGGTTTTGGTTGTTCGAAGGATGGGCGATCATTGACTCAGTTTACATGAGCGTGATCACGTTGACGACGGTCGGATTTGAGGAAATCCATCCGCTTTCGCCGCAAGGAAGAGTATTTGTCATTTTCTATCTAGTGGGCGGCCTCGGCGTCTTTATGTACGGGATTATCCAGCAAGGTGAGCTTGTCGTACGTGCCGAGCTGGGAGAATTGTGGAGAAGACGTGACATGAACGAAGAACGCAAGAATCTAAGCGATCACTTCATTGTCTGCGGTGCTGGCCGGATGGGACGAATGGTATGTAACAATCTCGCCAGTCGGAACATACCGTTCATAGTCATTGACCGCGACGAAGAAGCCATCAAGATATGTGCCGAACGTGGTTGGCTGGCGATTGAGCGCGATGCAACCGACGATCAGGCACTCGAAGAAGCTTCCATCGGTCAGGCGCGCGGTCTGGCTGTGTCCCTATCGAACGATGCCGACAATTTGTATGTTGTGCTGTCGGCGCGAATTGTTTCGCAGGAATTGTGTATCGTATCCCGGGCGTACGATGAAAAAGGAGTGGGCAAGATGCGCAGGGCCGGAGCTAATCATGTTGTTAGTCTGTACGAAAGCGGCGCTGTAAAAATGGCGCAACTACTCACGAATCCTCTTCTGAGTGATTTTTTCGAGATCGTTTCAGAGGATAACGTCGTGCTTGATTTGGCCGAAATCAGCATATCGGCAGACTCCAAGTTGGCAGGCAAAACGCTGACTGAATCCAAGTTAGGAGCCAGAGGAGTCATGATCGTTGCCATTCGGCGCGCGGCGGGTGATGTCGTCTTGCCACCCGATGGTGGCACCGTAATCGAAGTCGGTGACAGGCTGTTCGCCATGGGCGCCTCCGCGGCGGTTGTCGCTGAACTGGCGAATGACTCACGAATCGATCAACGGTACGCGGTATCGATCTTGGCAATAATATCGGTCGAGGAAAAACAAGTAACATGAACGACCGGCAACCATCTCCATTTCAAGTGACCTTGACCGGCGACTTTCATGATGCCGCCGGAAAGCCGAAATTT
>CBDUAB010001028.1:0-2242 GCA_965365045.1 uncultured Planctomycetales bacterium | reverse complement strand
CGTGGAAAGAGGCAGCTCACTGGGTTTGGGAACGATCAGCGTAAACATCGGCGGGCGTTTGGAACTCGGTTCCATGACAACCGAAAACAACATCGAGATTCATGGAGGCGAGGTTTTTTCTCGAGGGGATCCGGCCGAAATCGTCGGCAAGGTGTCCGTCCAATCGACCGCGTATCTAGGTTCGAACATTGGTCGTGATTTCATTCTTTCCGGAACAGTCGAATTGGCCGACGGTTCACGCCTTTACAAAGTCGGCGATGCAGATTTGTCGATCACCGGAGAGATTGGCGTGACCGGCACGGCGGAGATTGTCTTGCCTCAAGGTGCCGTCAATGTGTCGGGAGTCTTGACGCCTCGGACCGACGACGCGGTACTCAACATTATTGGTCTTGGATTCGGACAACTTGATTTGTCACTGCAGGTTCCAGATGGCACTACGTTGAACGTACAGCACAATGGCGTAGCCGCGCGATTGCAGGTGGGGGAAGGACAATTTGTGGGCGGCAACGGAGCCATCGAGAATGATCTTGAATTCACAGAGGGGGCGACCGTACAGCCTGGCGATTCGGTCGGCGAACTAACCGGTGCAGGCAACGTCACTTGGGGAGCGGCCGCCAACTACCAATGGGAAATCAATGATGCTCTGCACTCTAAAGGAGTTGTAAATGGTAAAGGCGCGGATTTGTTGCTGGTCGGCGATACGTTAGAGATCACCGCTTCTAATAACTCTCCCTTTTTCATCGGAGTTACGAGTATCGATGGCTTCGGTCAGCCCGCGGCGCTTGAGAACTTTGACCTTCGTGAGAGTTATAACTGGACCCTGGCGAGCGCCGCCAACGTCGTGGGCTTCGACGAAAATCGGTTTGAACTCGATGTTGCTTCATTTCTTGCCACTAACGAGATTGCTCCCGGTGCGGAGTTCGGCTTGGAGCTGATCAGCAACGAATTGGTTCTGACCTATGACGCATCGGTCTCGATTGATCTGAACGGCGACAGCGTCGTTGCTGTCGACGACATTGACCTACTGGTTGGTGAAATCGTCGCGGGTGGCGCGCGATTCGATTTAAGCGGGGACGGGAAAGTAAACGAAAGCGATCTGTCGGTCTGGCTCACCAAAGCGGGCGATCACTTGGGATTCGACGGAGCATTGCTTTTCGGCGATGCGAATTTAGATGGCCTCGTAGGCGCTGCTGACCTGAATGTAGTCGGGCTAAACTGGCAGCAAGGAGTGTCTGCGTGGTCGTCTGGCGACTTTACGGCGGATGGAATCGTCAATGCCGCTGACCTCAATCGAATTGGTCAGAATTGGCTTGCCGATGTCGTATCCCCGGTTGCCGCAGTTCCTGAAACTGGTTTGAGCGGATTAAGTCTGCTGCTAGTACTCGCATCATTGAAACGATTCACGCGAAGCGCCACGCCTCGACGTTAGGCCTCACGGCCCCGTTCGCCGGTTATTCTGGGCATTGCCACAAGCCCCGTGGTGGGTGCTCAGGATGACACAAAGTGGCGTGGTCCAGCTAATCTTATTCGGTTTCTGGCGGCGGCGGTTGCTTCTGCTGTTGCTCCTTCACACGCTTCTGCCATTCTTGATACTCGCAATGAAGGTATCGTGCGACGGCGAAATGTATCCTTCGCACGCAATCGGCAGCTTTATTGGAATGCCGAGTGGCGTATTGACGTCGCATCCTCCTAGCTACAAGATCGCCGTTCCAATTGGCCTCTTCGTCAACGAACGAATCGCCGCTAACCTTTCGACATACAATATCCGCAACTTCTTCAACTGTATGTTGACGGAGATCCAGGTACCCCACAGTATGGTTTATTCCAGGAATCTCAGTATCGTCGAGTCGCAACGGCAGGATGTATTCTTGGTTCTCGTTGAAGGCGCGAGCTTGGGCTTGTTTTAATTCGTGTTTTGTCCAGAGCTTCTCGGAATACTGCTTTGACGTGAAGATGATGCAGTACTGCGCTCGATTGCGATAAACATCCTGTAGGTGCTGATAAAGGTCTTTGCCCCAAAGCGAGGGCTGCTCATACAGATCGTAAAAGACGCGGACTCCAGCATCAGTGAGAAGTTCAGCCAGGGCTTCAGCTTGGTCACGGTTTTCGCCTGCGAACGACAACGCGACGTCGAACTCGTAGGTGACTTCATGTCCGTCTTCGGTCATGGCAATCCATTAAGCAAATAACGGTTTGCGGATCAGTGGGCCGGGAGTTGACTATGCCAAACGAATACCTGCAT
>CBDUAB010001027.1:0-2242 GCA_965365045.1 uncultured Planctomycetales bacterium | reverse complement strand
ACGGCAACCGACGCGTTGTGCGTTACGAGCCCAATGGCAAACTGACCGTTCTCGCCGACGAATTCCAAGGCAAACCTTTTAATGCGCCCAATGACGCCATTGTTCATCCGGATGGCGGTATTTGGTTTACGGATCCGGGGTATGGCAGTCTGATGAACTACGAAGGCAACAAAGGTCCGCTGCACATCAAGGAAGCCGTGTATCGCATCGATCCAAAAACGCTCAAGCCAGCCAAGGTTACGGACGAAATTCACAAGCCTAACGGTCTGTGTTTCAGTCCGGACTACAAAAAGCTCTACGTCGCCGACACGGGATCAACCCACTATGAGGGAGTGCCCAAGAACATCAAGGTCTGGGATGTAGTGAATGATGGAACGCAACTCGATCGAGGTCGAGAATTCACATCCATGGAAATGGACGGCCGAGCGGGTTTGGCCGATGGAATCCGCATCGACATTGACGGCAACGTTTGGGCCAGTGCAGGTTGGGTTGGTGAAGGCTACGATGGCGTACACATCTTTGCGCCGGACGGCGACCGTATTGGCCGGATTGCCTTGCCGGAGATCTGCGGCAATGTTTGTTTTGGCGGCACAAAGCGGAATCGACTGTTCATGACGGCGAGCCAATCGCTCTATGCCGTTTACGTCGAGACGCAGGGTGGGCACATCAGCTAGTGTAGCGGCAGCAACGATATTCATTATTTGGTCCTCAGCCCAGACGAGACCCAAGTGTTGGCTAGTGATGACAACGGTCGTCACGCTGGTCGTGAAAATAATGCCATCGTTGCGTCCAACCACCCTGACGCTGATTGCCGCGACGCTTGGATGGAAAGACACGCGATGGACAGCAGCTCGTCTACCAGCGTCTCCGGTCTTCGGTGTGACGTACGAGGTCCCAATTTGTCTCAGTGACCGAGTCGAAGTCGTTTCCGAAAATGATAAGCACATCCGTATAGCGGTCGGCATAGCATGTCAAACGGACGTTGTCGGCTGAATTGCGCGAGACTACCAAGTAGTCGTCGATTCCGGATCCCACGTCAATCGTGAGGTCGTCCATGCGATTCTGATCGACGCGTACAACGTCGGATCCGCGGGATGTCCGAATCGAGACGTTGTCCATCATCGTGGAAAACTGCATTGTTACATAATCGCGACCAGAGCCGGTTCCAATGCCCACGTAGTCAAAAGCGGTAACGTGTTGAATATCGACAGTATCCGTCTCGTGTACGAAGGGATCGTCGTACGTACCGACGAGAAACTCTCCGAATATCACGGCGTTCGACACTAACACCGTGTCTTCACCGTCCCCCGTGTTGATGACGAGGTTTTCGTGATCGTAAATGCTTGTGCCAACACTTGACTTGCTGAGCAGAACAGAGTCGTCACCGCCAAACGTTTTAATATGAACGTCGCCTCGAGCATGGAGGCCGGTCAAGTTGAGCCGATCGTCGCCCTCGGCGCTCATGAGCAAATCTACGGCGTCAGCTCGAATACCCCCGTTGTAATTCAGAAATGAGACGTCGTTATCTCCCTTGGGCATACTTATGGAGAGATCGTCCGTGAGCCAAAAGTCCTGATATGTGCGGCCATTAATGTCGGTATCGACACCGGCGATGCGAGTCTTCCCGCTAGATAACCGATACACCTCGATGATGTTGTCGTGCTGGTCGCCCAGGATAAGAAGGTCACCGTCGTAGGAATAAACGGTCACATCCCCGGCCATCAAGTCTCGTTGTTCCAATCGTTCGATCGACAGTCGGTTGTTTCGTAACATCGCTCTAATCTCCTTTTTTATGGTTGCCGTTAGCAGACACACGTAGTGGCTCTAATGGATACAGCGGCAAAAGTCCTCGGATGTTACAGGCGAAGAACTCGTTGAGCCTGAGAGCACGGCACGAGACGACAGCGGAGGACCCCGGATAGACGGTTAAGTAATGCGCCATTCTCTGAGAGTGCGTGTGGTGCGCCAGCGAAATTCGCCACCTGCAGTTTCCTACGTCAGGCGTGAACCGGCGTGTTCAGGATCCATGAAGGTGGCCATGACTTGGTAAGATGTGCAAATTCATTTTGTTGCGAGTTTTCATCCGCTCAATCGGTTAGATTAGCGATTGATGATTGGCGATTGTTGAAGTTAGGCGAGCGGAAGATGAGGATTTACCAAGAATGTATCCACACCTCCCTGCGGAGTGGGGAGGTCGGACGCGGTAGCGGCCGGGTGGGGTATGTCGAAGCGTGGCAGCTTG
>CBDUAB010001026.1:0-2252 GCA_965365045.1 uncultured Planctomycetales bacterium | reverse complement strand
GTGCTGAGATTCTACACTCTTTGGAACATCTTTCCACACTGGCGAAAAGAAAAAGACGCGATCCTAATTGGACAGCGCCACTTCTTCTCACGGCATTGTCGTAACTTGTTACTCCAAACGCACAACCGTCATCCTGAGGGAGCGACAGCGACCGAAGGATCTTCCAAACACGTGAGAATTGCTATCACGAGTTAATCCCACCACGCGGTTCAGACGCTTCTGGCAGATCCTTTACTCGCTGCGCTCCCTCAGGATGACACAAAGTGGCGCTGTCCAACTAAGCCGTTTCGACTTCCGACACGTCCCCCAATCCGAGATCTTGGATAGCTTGCTCGCGAATCTTGTACTTTTGGATTTTTCCGGTGACCGTTGTGGGAAAACTGCTGACAAACTTAACGTATTTGGGTGTCTTGAAGTGCGCCAAACGAGCGCGGCAGTATTCAATGACCTCTGCTTCCGTTGTCGTTGCGCCACTGCGCAGCTTTATCCATGTTAGGACTTCCTCTCCGTACTTGCGGCTTGGCACGCCCACCACTTGGACTTCTTCGACTTGGGGATGTGCATACAGCATTTCTTCGATCTCGCGGGGCGAAATGTTCTCACCACCACGAATGATCGTGTCCTTTAGCCGTCCCGTGATGCGATAGTAGCCGTTTGACTCACGCAACGCCAAATCACCAGTGTGCAACCAGCCGTCCTTGTCAATTGTTTTCGCGGTTTGCTCCGGATTGTTGTAATAGCCAAGCATGACGATATGGCCGCGCGTGAAAAGTTCTCCCGTCTGACCGTCGGCCAACGTTTTTCCTGTTTCGACGTCGACGATCTTGACTTCAATATCCGGCAGCGGTCGACCAACGGTCCCAACGCGCAATTCGATCGGGTCGTCCGTCCTGGTTTGGGTGACCAGCGGCGACGTTTCGGTCAGACCGTAACCGATTGTGATCTCGCGGGCTCCCATTTGGGTCGTCACTCGTTTCATGAGTTCGATCGGGCACGGACTGCCCGCCATGATCCCCGTTCGCAGCGACGACAAATCGCGGCGCTGGTAGCTTTCGTGTTCTAATTGCGCGATGAACATAGTCGGCACGCCGTAAATCGCCGTACATCGCTCTTGCTCGATCGCGTCCAATGTCTTGCTCGCGTCAAAATACTCATGCGGAAACACCATGGCCGCGCCATGCACGACCGAGCACAACGAACCCAATACGCATCCAAAACAATGATAGAGCGGAACGGGAATGCAAATGCGATCTTCGTGAGTTATCTTTTGATACGCGCCACCGTAATACGCGTTCAACAACAGATTTCGATGACTAAGTGTTGCTCCTTTGGGATGGCCGGTTGTCCCAGACGTATACTGAAGGTTGATCGCGTCGCTTGGTCGAACTGCCCGTTCCCGATCGGCGAGCACGTCCCGTGGCACGGTACTGCCAGCCGCTATTAGGTCGTCCCAGCGGAGCATCCCCTCGCCGCGGCTGCGGATGGAAATCAACCATTTGAGAAATGGAAACTGATCGCTCTGCAAATCGCCGAGCGAACACTCAGTTCGCTGCGGACAAATCTCATCGAGGATGAAAAAGTAATCGGTCGAACGAAAGTGATCGGTCAGGGCCAAGCCGCGCAACTCGGCCTGCTTCATCACGTAGTCCAACTCGGTGCTGACATAGGAAGGGTTTACCGTAACCAGAATCACGCCGATACGCGCCGTGGCGAATTGCAGCAGAACCCACTCCGGCCAATTCGACGACCACACACCCAGGCGATCGCCCATCTTGAAGTCGAGTGCAAGAAGTCCCCGCGCGACGTCATCGACCAAAGAATCAAATTCGGCGAAACTGTATCTCAGCTCGGCTTGGGGAAAGACAACCGCGTCTCGCTCGCCGAATCGCCCAGCGGTCCTGCGCAACACTTGGCCTATCGTGCAACCATCAACCCAAGGCTGACGCTCATCCGTCATGGCAGGTTGCTCCACAAGAAAAACCGAATCAAGTTATATGGCGATACGTGTCAATTATCGTCACCTATTAACGGTCACATGTAAACGGTACAAAGATCAAGCCGGTTTTCCGAATCGGTTACGACACCTAGAATTATCATTGGTGAATCAAATGAAGCAACCGGTTGTCCTTTCCGCCTGCGTGGGCCAAGCGTCCGCACGTCAAGCAGCGGAAGCCGCGTTCCCTCAATTCACCTTCCGAGGCTGTGAAAAAATCGTCCAAAGTAGTCTTCACGCTCCCGCGTGAAGAGACTCG
>CBDUAB010001025.1:0-2252 GCA_965365045.1 uncultured Planctomycetales bacterium | reverse complement strand
GGATATCGAACATGACTTCGTCTTGCTCACCGGACATTGGCATCACCCGTTAAAGGACCGCTTCGATGGCGCGTTCCGCATCCACCAATCCGAATCCAGTCGCTCCGTCAGGCCCTGGCCCGGCGACTTTTCCATGGGCGTTGGTTCCTGACGTAATATCGCGAGCGGTGTACTTCAAGATGTTCTTGATGTCGACGGGTGCCAAGTTCGGGTCGGCTTCCTTGATCAGCGCACAGACACCGGCAACCATCGGTGACGCTGCCGAGGTGCCGCTAAACGCTCCCCAACCACCCGCCTTATCCAGCGACGAGCCGCTTTGAACCGGTAGCACGATGTAGTCCGCTTTAGATGAGAAAAGGGGTCAGGAGCCAAATTCGTAGATTAGGTAAACGCGTGATTGCCTGGATTCCCAATTTGGCTCCTGACCCCTTTTATGGCCCCTTTACATTTCGCTTGATCGACACACTTCCAAAAGCAAAACTCCACGAGTTGCGTAGGCTGCGTACGCGCGTTGACGCCAATCGACTTGCGAAAGGGCTAAGCTCGCGGCATTTGTTGGTGGTGGAAAGGTTGATTGGCTCAATTGCACGTAATGGACGGATTACCCATCCGTGGTGAGTCGTTTGGCCACCGCAACGCTTAATGCGGACGGGCCAATCCGTCCTACTAAACTACGCATCGCCGAAGGAAATATCACGTTTTTGCAACGCCGGGGTCAAGCCTGCGGCGTTAACTGTTGTCACAGCTCTGATCAACGGAGTGCCTCAACGTGGGCAACCTCCTACCTCTTCTTAAATCGGAGAAAGTAGTTTTCTTTGAACGCTTCGAGTCGCACCTCTTCGAGGAGCCCGAATCCGGCGGATTCGATCTCGCCGCGAAAGACTTCCTTGCCGGCGCGTACGTGACCGAGAATGAACTCGCGTGACTGTCCGGGAATGCGTTCGAAGTCAATCACGACGAGCGTGCCGCCGGGACGTAGCGCACGATGGATGGAATCTAGCGTTAAGTGTGGGTATTCGAAGTGGTGATAGGTGTCACAAATGAAGGCGATGTCGATCGACTCGGGTGGCAAGCTGATCGAGTTCTGGGGGCACAGGATAGTGGTTACATTCGATAAGCGATCGTCTTGAGCCTGTTTGTTGATGTGTTCGATGAACCGCGGCGAGATATCGACCGCGAAGACCCAACCATCGGCTCCAGTCACTTCAGAAAAGAGCCGCGTAAAGAATCCGGTCCCCGCACCGATGTCCGCTACTCGCGAACCAGCACGAATCCCCGCTGCCTTGACAACCTCCCGCTGTTCCGCAAACACCTCACGGCTCTCGATTTCGAACCGCCCAAGCCACTCGTTGATGTCCAGGTCGGCCTTCACGAAGTTGTCATTGATGCCTGGCCGAACGCTTTGCTCGCCACGGTCTTTCTCGATGTAGTCGCGAGCTCTTGCTTCGTATTCAGGATTGCGCAAGCCGACCGTCTTCGCTTCCTGAATCGCAGTCTCGAGCGAAACGCCCTGATCCAGCACGCGATGCACTAGCCAGACGGCTCCCACACGATTTGCCGAGCCACAGTGCAGCAGCGTTGATGTCTTATCCATGTCATCAAGCAGCTTACGAACCTTGTCGAATACGTCATCGGTCAGAGATTCAGAGCTCTGGAATGGAATAGCAACGAACTCGAGGCCAACGTCCTTGATCGCGGCAGCCTCGTCCCAGTCGATCTCGTCGGCCTGACGCAAAGTGATGACGCGTTTGATGCCTTGGTCCTTGATAACGTCGATGTCGGCTTGCATTGGCTGACCGGCTAAGAACAGCGAACCACAGGTGTGGACGTTGTTAGTGCTGCCGAGTGCCGAATCCTTGACAGCCGGTGTCGTCGGTTCTTGGGCACAAAGAGTCCCAAAGGCAAAGAGGATTGTAATGAGCGAGCGGATGAGAACGTGAGGTTGATTCATTAGGTGACTCCATATTGGTTGTGCCTGTCGTTGCGCTGTGCACACTTATCGTAGAACATGTTTCGGCGTTGATACACCCCTCACCGGCAACGTAAACTGTGTAGTAAAGTCGCCTCGATCCGGTACGGGCCGCGACTCGGCGGGGCGTCAACGACGTAGAGTACCGTCACGTAGTTTGTAGATCAGTGTGCGACGACTGATTCCCAGTTTCTTTGCTGCCTGAGTCCGGTTGCCGTCGCATTTTTTCAAAGTTGCCTGGATCGTCGGCCGCTCCACCTGTGACAGTCGATTGGTGTCGGCT
>CBDUAB010001024.1:0-2261 GCA_965365045.1 uncultured Planctomycetales bacterium | reverse complement strand
TGAAAACATTAAAATCGATCGATCTCACCGTGCCTCGTTCCGAACAGGGGCAGTGTGGTCTTGCAGATGGCTGTGTTGGCGGTGGCGACAGCGGGAGCCACTTGTCAGGATTTGACGCGTTGATACTGGACAATGATGCGGACCCAACCAACGATCCGATCATGATTGGCGTTGACTATGTGCGTGACGGTGAAGCGGTGCCCGAGGGATGGTTGGTCGGACCGAAAGCGTCGTCGGTCGATCCGATCACCAAGACCGACGTCGAGCAGATCGTCAATAATGCGATCGACGAAGCGAATCTTGTTCGCGCCGCGATTCGGCTGCCAAAGGGGAGCCGCACAAAGATGGTCTTTTCGGTAACCGACACTGCCGGCAACATTCTTGGGTTGTTTCGCATGCCGGATGCCACGGTCTTCTCGATCGATGTGGCGGTCGCCAAGGCTCGCAATACGGCTTACTACGCAGATGCGGCCGCGCTCCAAGCTCCGGACCGCGTCGACGTTCGCGCACCCGACGAAATCGACTGTTCGCTTACGGATCCTTCCGACTTTGTTCCCGCTGGTATCGCCTTTACAAATCGCACATTTCGTTTTGTCGCTGATCCACGTTATCCCGATGGTGTCGATGGGACTTGCCCCGGGCCTTTTTCGGTCCTCAACGATCCGGGAACAAGCCGGGAAACCGCGGAAAACGATCTCAACGGACCGGCACCTTTCCAGGACCACACAAGCGTTTTGGGTTTCGATGCGTTTAATCCGGGTACGAACTTCCGCGATCCGGACGAAGTGACAAACCAAAACGGTATCGTTTTCTTCCCAGGTAGCACACCGATTTACAAGGACGGATCGCTGATCGGCGGACTAGGAGTCAGTGGTGACGGTGTGGATCAAGACGACGTGGTGACATTCTTTGCCGCTGACGGGTTTTTGCCACCGGATGACGTGAAGAGGGCGGACGATGTGTTCATCCGCGGCGTGCGATTGCCCTACATCAAATTCCTGCGCAATCCAGAAGGCTAAACCGGCGGCGTTCCTGCACGTAATCCTGGGGCGTCCCTGAGGAAGATGGGTCTGCCCGCGCCAGCAGAACAGCATCTGGCTGGGCTGGTAAGTTTCTCGAAGTCATTGCTGAAGCTTCTGTTGCGCAGCAGATGAATATCGAATATCGAGCAAGGAGTGACGAAGGATGAAGGAATGCAAAAGCCGAATCTGTATGGCCATCGTTGCTATTTCTCGCACGCTGGCCCGTTGCAACTACCCTCTTAGCACCTCTACATTCATCACTCCTTGCTCGATATTCGATATTCAATTCCATTGGCGATGCGCAATAAACGCATGGCGCTCCACATACCCTAAATCCCATAAGTTCCGAGGTTTTGGCCAGAACGGCATTTGCCTCCCAGGCTGTGATTTTCTCGGGCAAACACTGCGCGAATCGTTCGATATTGGACGAAGAGAAAAGAAAAGGCCTCGACGCACGTTACTGAATTGCTGTTTCGCCCACGTAGAGGAGTTCCGCATGCCCCAAACGCGCTTGACAATTGCGACGCTAGCTTTCGTGTGCCTGCTGCCGTGTGGTGTCACCGCCTTTGCCGCGGATTGTGATTGCGATGCCATTAGTGCTGGCGGCCAAGCCAGCGACGGCCTCAACCAATCTTGCCGCCATTGCGAAGCTCGTCGCGCCGGCTACCCCGATCAAGTTGCCCGTTATGCTCGACGTAATGCGACGCCTGATTACCGTGGCTACTACGTTGGTGGCGGAGCGGTCATCGGCCGTGGGAATCGATGTTCATACGAGGGGACGTGGGGTTGGGATTATGTTGGCCACCATTTTCGACGTTTGGTTGCTCTTACTTGGTGGCACAACCGTCGACCGTGTGCGAATCGTGAAGGTTCTTACACAACAGATTGATTTTGATACATGTCCTTGATTTCAGGCGTTATAATGCGCCGCCTCGAACAAACACGAGTCGCCGCCAGCGTTTACAATAGAATGTCATGGTCGCAATTGAGAACATGCGAATTCGCTTTTATGGTACCCAAGGAAGTGGCTCCACGTTCCCATCGCAGCAGGAACGTAGCGAGTACCGAGAAATGCTTGATTGCGAGCTACTGCGACACGTCTTTGAGGACATAAAGCAACGGTCTGCCGACGGGGGCAAAATCAGCATCGAAGACATACTTGGAGGATCGTTGGATTCAGCCACACTGAAGGCGTATCGAAACAAGTTTGAATTGTCTGAATTGCGGGTTTACGGCGGC
>CBDUAB010001023.1:0-2262 GCA_965365045.1 uncultured Planctomycetales bacterium | reverse complement strand
AGATCAAGATTTGTGTTGCGTACGAGATCGATGGCGAGCGCACGACGCGATTTCCAAGTCAAGCCGACGAGTTGCGCCGAATCAAGCCAATTTATGAGACGGTTCCGGGGTGGGAGGAAGATATCACGGGAATACGCGATTGGGTGGACTTGCCGCCAAACGCGGTAGCCTATTTGGATCGGATTGCCGAACTGGTTGGCTGCCCGGTGTCAATCATATCGGTCGGTCCGGACCGAACGCAGACGATTTTTGTTCACGAAGATGGTTTGGCGGGCACAGTCGCCGGAGCAAATCATTGATCACCAATCGGCGATCCGTCCATTGATTGGCTTGATACCGCCGCGTCCGGATTGCGAACATGCCTGATAACAGCGTTTCGACAGCCAACGTAAGACCGACGGCTCCAGAGGAGTCGTGGCCCAAACATATTGCCGTCATAATGGACGGCAACGGTCGCTGGGCGGAGCGACTCGGTTTGCCACGCATCGAAGGCCACCGGCGTGGAGTTGGCACGGTACGCCGCACGGTCGAAGAGTGCGCGCGGCTTGATATCAACCAATTGACGTTGTATTGCTTGTCGAGCGAAAACTGGAAGCGACCTCGATTAGAGCTCGATTTTCTCATGCATCTGCTTGAGCAATACATGATCGAAGAGCGCGCCTTGATCATGGAGCAGAATATCATCGTAAGCGTAATCGGTCGACGCGACGGAATCCCTGCGCGAGTGCTGGAGCAGATGGACAAGACGATCGAAATGAGCGCCAAAAACACGGGGACTCGTTTATGCCTGGCGATCAACTACGGTAGCCGAGCTGAATTGGTCGATGCCGTGCAAAGGATCGCGGCCGATGCGAAGAGCGGAAAACTCGAACCGAAAAGAATCGACGAAGCCGCCGTATCTCGCTATCTTTACACGGACGGAATGCCGGATCCTGATTTGCTTGTTCGCACCGCTGGAGAAATGCGTGTCAGCAACTTTCTGCTGTGGCAAATCAGTTACGCCGAACTCTGGGTGACAGAACGTTGCTGGCCCGAATTCGAAGTCGCCGATCTGCATCAAGCAATCGAAGAATTTGCTGGCCGAGACCGTCGCTACGGTGGATTGAACGAACCGTCAATAGGAAATAAGTCCTCTGCTGATGTCCAGAGGGACATGGACGGTTCCAAGGATTAAACTCATGCGTACGCGTCTGATCAGCGCTGTGGCCGTACTGACTCCGATTCTGTTGTTCGTGTGGCTTGACTACCATAGCTCGACCCCTGGGCTATGGCTGATGCCGCTGGTGTTCCTCGCCGGCTTGGCGGGCTGCGGTGAAGTCGTAAGCCTGTTTCAGGCGGCGAATCTATCAGCAAACCGTTTACCCGTGCTCGTGGGAAGCGTCGTATTGCTGCTGGCGACCTATGTGCCAATGGTCTTTACACTGCCCGCCGACTGCCCTTACGGAAATTGGGGTTTTATCGCCGTGGGCGTCGTGGTCGCGATTTGGGTCATTGTGCTCGACGAGATGTGCAGGTTTAGCGAACCAGGCGGCGCGGTCACGCGAATGGGACACGAGCTGTTTGCTGTCATCTATGTGACGTTGCCGATTTGTTTTTTGGCGCAGTTGCGGTTGCATTTGGACCGATTGGGATTGTTGGCTGTCGTATCGGTAATCTTCATCGTGAAAGTGGCCGACAGTGGCGCGTACTTCGCCGGCAAGTCTTTCGGCAAACACAAAATGGCGCCAATCCTCAGCCCCAAGAAAACCTGGGAGGGCGCCGTCGGTGGTATTGTGTCCGCCATGATAGCCGCATTTGTTTTTTTGCAATTCGTCGTACCGCGATTGGCGCCCGATGCGGTGCTGGGAAGCTTCGCGGCGCTATTGGGTTACGGTGCCTCGTTGGCCATCGCAGGAATGATCGGCGACCTGGGCGAATCATTGATCAAGCGCGATGTGGGGCAAAAAGACTCGGCCCGTTGGCTGCCGGGGCTGGGCGGCGTTTTGGACATGTTGGATTCGCTACTCTTGGCGGCTCCTGTTGGCTACCTTTGGTGGACGAGCGGTCTTGTTGCCGGGACACACTAGAGCGTCGCCAAGGCGGTTCTTTTTTAATTGCCATAACATGTTTCCATGTATAGGTTTACAGTCTGTGCTTGAGACTACTAGTGCTCAACGGAGGGTGAGGTAGTATAGTTAGGAGAAGTAGGAACGATTCAATTCGGAGGACCACGCGGGTGGAAACGACCCGCTGGTTGTGAATGACAGAAGCAATCATTTCGCT
>CBDUAB010001022.1:0-2263 GCA_965365045.1 uncultured Planctomycetales bacterium | reverse complement strand
TGACGTCGTGTATGGTCCCTTTTGGTTTTCCGGACCGGACTATAAGTCACGTCATGAAATCTACCCGCCCGTCGCGCAGCCGCGCGAAAGATACGCCGACAACTTTTTTTCATGGATTTACGACTTTAATGGCGACGGTTGGAACGACGTGTTCGTCGTTGGGTTTCCTGGCACACCGGCTTACGTTTACGAGAATCCGACGGAGACGGGATTCGATCAGCATTGGCGCAAACATCAGGTCTTTGATTGGGTTTCGAACGAATCGCCTCAGCTTGTCAACTTGGTCGGTGACGACAAGCCCGAACTCGTCTGCACGCGAGATGGCTTTTTTGGTTATGCCACGATCGATTGGGCAAATCCATTCGCGGCGTGGAAGTTTCATGCCGTTTCAGAGCAAACAGCCCCTAAGCGCTTTGGACACGGTCTAGGCATCGGCGATGTGAATGGTGACGATCGGCTAGACATTATCACGAAAGATGGCTGGTTCGCGCAACCGGAGTCGCTGGGCCATGAAGCTCGCTGGCAGTTCCAACCGGTCCAGTTCGCGCGGGCCGGTGGCGCCGAAATGTATGCCTACGATGTGGATGGCGACGGCGACAACGATGTGATCACTAGTTTGGCTGCTCACGAATTCGGGTTGGCCTGGCACGAGCAGTTTCGCGATGGCGACAAGATTGTCTTCCGGCAACACCTAATTATGGGTGACCTACCCGCGCAAAATCGGTACGGTCTCGTGTTCAGCGAACTACACTCGGTTAACCTTGCCGATATCGATGGAGACGGTTTGAAAGACATCGTTACCGGCAAGACCTACTGGTCGCACCACACCAAAAGCCCGATGTGGGACGCGGGTGCCGTCGTATATTGGTTCAAGCTCACGCGTGACGAGAACGGCGTCCACTGGACTCCTTACCTAGCAGACGGTGAATCCGGAATAGGGCGACAAGTAACCGTCCGTGACGTCAACAATGACAATCTGCTTGACATTGTTGTCGGTGGCATGAAAGGGGCTAATGTGCTGCTGCATCATCGCGACGTCGTCGATGAGGCGACGTACCGCGCGGCACAACCCAAACTTTACACGAAAAAATCCGAGGATGACGACAGCAGCTCGCGTCTGCTAAATGAGACCACCACAAAACGGATCGCTGGAGCGGTCGAAGGCGAAAGTATGAAGGTCGTCAGCACAAGTGCCGGTCAAGCCCGCGCACAGGCAATGGGCGGCTTTCGCGCCGATCGTTGGAGTGGTGACAGTCAGCTCTTTTGGTCCGGAGCAAAGCCAGGAGATCGACTTGAACTCGAATTGCCCGTCAAGGCGGACGACACGTACGACGTTGAAGTCGTGCTGACGCGTGCTCGCGACTACGGTATCGCCCGTTTGTTTCTCGATGGCGAGCCACTTGACGAATCAATAGACCTCTACCACTCTCCGGACGTGGTCACGACGGGAGTTTTGTCTTTTCCTAAGAAGCGACTGGCCAGCGGCAAACATCGGTTCGCGATCGAGATCATGGGAACGAATCCGTCGGCTGTCAAGCAATACATGGTCGGTCTGGATTACGTACTTCTGCGGCCAATGGGAGAAAAATGACTAAGGCCTAATGACTAATGTCTAAGGAAATCCGAATTCCTAATGACGAATAAGCCTTGGTTCAAACATTTTGTCATTGGTCATTCCTTAGTCATTAGCCCTCAGACAATAGTTGGACAGCACCACTTCCATGTCATCCTGAAGGAGCGACAGCGACTGAAGGATCTGCCAGAAGCATCTGAACAGCGTGGCCGGATTTAACCTACTATGGCGAGGCTGCGCGATTGGAAGATCCTTCAGTCGCTTAGGCTCCCTCAGGATGACAGTTGTGCTTTCGGAGTAATAACTTGCGGCAATGCGGTTACTCCAAGTAACGCTATCCAGTTAATCATTCACAACTCGCACCAAGCGATCGATTCAGATCAATGCGTTATCTAATTCCTTCCGCGGCGTTAATTCTCGCGATCGTTCAACCTGCCTGCTGCGGCGCCGAGCCAACAATCGTTGAATTGGACGAGGGTCGGATGTTTGTCCCACCGCAGTATTCGGCCAGTGGGCAGCAGTTCGACGTGCTGATACATTTCCATGGCGATTGGAACGTCGTTCGTCGCAATTTCGAGCGCAGCCGTCTCAACGCAGTACTCATCGTGTTGAATTACAAAGGCTTGTCGTCCGCGTATAGCAAGCCGTTTCGCGACGCGCGTCGATTCCGCGAAGTACTTGAAGAAGTTG
>CBDUAB010001021.1:0-2265 GCA_965365045.1 uncultured Planctomycetales bacterium | reverse complement strand
CGCACGCCATTTTCGAGAATCGTTCGCACCGTACCAACGCGGTCCCGTACGGGCAATCGAATGTGCTACTTCGAGACCGTGTCGCAATAGATGAATAATACGACATTTTGGAAAGAGCTGACGCAAATAAGCAATGCGAAAACTGTTGATCGGCAGCTTTTCGACCAGTAGCGGTTGTCGCGAGACGATTTGTCGCATGTAAAAAATCCGATTCGCTCGCATCGACTCGCCGTGTTGCACGTCGCTCGTTCCAAGCGAAAGTTTTCCCCCCTCGTTTACTCCATCGTACCAAATATCCGTGTCCCGGTTGATTGCACGCCACATATGACGAGGTTCGTTGAGCAGGCAAATAGAGCGGTGTTGATTCAGGATTTTTCCGATGATGGTCGTTCCCGATCGTCCACAGCCGATAAGAAATACGGGTGACCATTTTTTCGGGACAGGCACCGGCAATGCGCCAAGGCCTCGATATGCCATGGTTCCCAGCCTCGATCGCAGGCTAGGCAACCTTTTGTAGTTCGTATGGTTCACGGTAGAATTCGCGGTTAACGAATCACTCTGCTTCTTCGATGACTTTAATGAGGTGTTGTGCGAGTTGGTCCGCTGCCTCTTTGCCGAAATGATGGCCTTGTGGCGAAGGTGGAAGGTCCTCGCCCACGTCAAACCAACAACTGATGGGCAGCCATTTGAGAATGCCGTCCGCATCCAGTTTTTTGATTTCAGTGGATAGCAGCTCAGAGCCGTAACAGGCTTCATCGTCACTCATGAACAAAAAGCGTACTTTTTGGCGACGTAAATGACGTGCGAAGGCACCAAGCAGCGCAGCGTACCGGCATTCATTTTCCTTCACATTCGTGACGATCACCTGTTCGACTGGAATCTGAGCTGTCGAAGTTTGTTCTCGCGTAGCACGCTCCATCGTTCCGTCCGGTTTCACACTCACTCCCGTGAGTATCCTGTTAAGCTGTCCCTTGATGCGCATGATCAACTGACTACGCATCAGGATCGAGCATGCAAAGCTATCGGGGGGAAGCAATTTGCGAATACGACCGGCTGGGTTGATGGGCGCCCTTCGAAGAGAAACCTGGCCGGATTCGTCCGCATAGGCAACCCAATGGATACCATATCGGAGGTCTCTCAAATCATTGCTCGCAAAGTACAATATCACCACCGATGGTCGAAACGTTTGTCCAAGTTCCATGTAGCGTCGCACTTCTTGTCCTAGACTCCATCCTCCATTTGCAAGGTTGACAGCTCGCTTCTTGCCACCGTAATGAAAGTTCATTCGCTCGGAGATGGTCTCCTCGTCTTGCAGGCCGAACCCAAAAATGTTGGAATCGCCGAGTAGAATGATTTTGGGTTCGGGCGACCTAGCCTCGACTAGCTCGCCACGATACCGCATTGAATTGGTTGTGTACACATAGTGATAGTGACCGGGCTGTGCGTTCAGGATGCTCACACTTGGATAATGAATTGGCCCATACTCAGGAGTCCAGTCAGATGCAGGAACAATGTACGGGATCGGCACGAACACGCGCAGGAACAGTTCAGACACGGCCAACGATAGGCAAAGCGACACGATTAGGGCGCTCATCCTGACGGCCCACCATCGCATGCGCTCGCGTCGTCGCGGTGATACCACTAGCGTTTGGACATTTTGCGAGGACATCACGGAATCTTATGGGACGGGATGATTCACTCTCGCGGAAAAGTCACGTATGAGTTTTGAGACAGAGACTCGTGTGCAAGAGAATACCGGTTTAACTCGCATCGCCGTTGGCGGAACGGCGTGGCTATTGGGTAGTAGCGTCGCGACGCAGTTCTTTTCGCTGTTGGCACAAGTTGTTCTTGGCTGGTGGCTTTCAGAAGGCGATTTCGGTCTATATGCCCTCGCCATCGGCGTGACTGCATGTATGCAAGTGTTTCGTGACGGTGGCGTGTCGCTGTGGTTAGCAAGACAAAAACGGGACGAGTTCGAAGGCAATGTGAATCAGGGATTCTGGTTGTGTCTGTTGAGTTCAGTTGGCGTCGCGCTCAGCATGGCCGTGGTTGCGCCGGTTGCCGGCATTGTCTATGGCGAACCACAGATTGGCTGGCTCATACTCATTGTCGCTGCCAGCGTTCCGCTTGAATCATACAATGTTGTCGCGGAAGCGAATCTGCAAGTGTCATTGCGGTTTCGCGCGCTGGCGGTTTTCAGAACGATTGGCGCAATCGTTCGCTACGGCCTCACGATACTGATGGCTTACACCGGCTGGGGGCCCT
>CBDUAB010001020.1:0-2266 GCA_965365045.1 uncultured Planctomycetales bacterium | reverse complement strand
CTACATTAGAAATCAGGCTAAGTGAGCCGATAGAGCTTCACGGCGTTGTCGTGCAATAATTTCTTTTGCTCGTCGCGTGGCCGCTCGGCGATGATTTCGCGCAGGGCTTCAACCCATTGCTGGTAGGATGCACCCAGCAAGCAAACAGGCCAATCACCGCCAAAGACAACTCGATCCGGTCCGAATTCATCCAAACAATGATTGATAATGGGCGCGAGCTGCTCCGATTTCCAATTCTTAGGGGCACGCGCGACAATCCCCGAGATCTTACAAACTAAATTGTCGCAGGTCGCAAGTTCACCAATGTCCTTGAGCCACTGATTCTTGGCATGCTGAGGCTCCGTGGTCTGTTGAGATGAGGAGGCGAACGCCTTGGGGTCGGCATTGCCACAATGGTCCAAAATGAACTGCGTATCCGGATGGCGGCGCACGAGTTTCAATGCGTCGCCCAACTCGCTCGGGCGGATGCAGATGTCAAACGATTTGCCAATGTGCCCCAATAAATCCATCGACTTGCCAAATTGCGGCTGCAAACAGAACCCCGCCGGTGTGCTGTCGACTTGGATCACTTGTCGCACACCTTTGATGTACGCGCTATCTTTGAATCGGTCGATATATTTCGCAAAGCTCTCCGCGTTTGGGCGGCCGGAAATGACGGCGCCGACGGTTGGGTGTTCGTCACTCTTGGAAAGTTCGATGACATGCAGGGCTTCTTCGACTTGTTGTTTCGGGTCTACGTCCACTTCCATATAGACCGCTTTGACAACGTTCAAACCGCGTGTCGCCGCCAGATACTCTGCCGTCGCATAACGCTGGGCGAGGATCTTGGGCGCGTTGCTCAACCACGGAGGACGAAAACGATCGTAATCCCAGAGATGCTGATGGGTGTCGATTATCGGCAACCGATCTTCGGTGGTTGCTGATTGCGCTCTCGCGCCGGCCGACAGGCCGTACGTGGCACAGCCTACGCCGGCGAGAACGGAACGTGTGATGAAACGACGTCGACTGTAATTCACCGTAGACCTCCAGGTGGTTAATCCGCCGAAATCTCGAAGATCGCCTCAATCTCCACGGGAATGTTACCGGGCAGTGAGCCCATACCGACCGCGCTGCGGGCAGCAACTCCGTTGTCTTCGCCGAATACGTCTCGAAATAGCTCGCTGCAACCGTTGATCACGGCAGGGTGCTGCTTGAAGTCCGCCGTGCAGTTGACCATGCCGAGCACCTTGACCAGTCTCGATATCCGATCCAAGCTGCCGAAGTGAGTGCGCAGCGTTGCCAGTAAGGCCAAACCGGTTTGTCGCGCGGCCCGATAGCCAGCCTCTTGATCCAGATCCACGCCGACACGTCCCTCAATCAACGAGCCGTCGGATTGCAACGGGCCGTGTCCCGATAAATAGGCAATACTGCCCGTTACCACAATCGGCTTGTAAACACCCATCGGTTTGGGGGCAGGCGGCAGGTCTAGTTTGAGTTCGGCCAGTTTCGCTTCGGCACTCATTGTCGGATTCCTTTTGTTTTCCTTCCGTCTTTTTCGTCAATTCGCCAGATCGTCCGTCAAATGTACACCCCGGCAGCCATGCGGTCGATGTGTGTCCAATGAATTTGCCAGTGGACACGATGGACGGTGGCGTACTGTAATGTCCCGTTGGTATCATGTCGCGTACACGTGATCAACTAGGCCGACATACAAAAACGGGGAGCGTTGCATGAGATTCCATCTATCTGGCTGGCTGGCCGCCCTGCCCTTCCTTTACACAATGTTGAGCGCGGACGAAATTCCAAGGTTCGAACCGCAGACAATCGATGCAAAAGTGGCTATTGGGTATGGCACGGTCCTGGAAGACGTGGACGGCGACGGCAAGCTTGACATCCTACTTGCTGACAAAAAGCAGTTTGTGTGGTACCGAAATCCTGATTGGCAGCGATTTGTGATCGCTGAGAATCTCACGGAACGTGACAATGTCTGTATTGCCGCGCGTGATCTTGATGGCGATGGTCGCGTGGAGATCGCGGTTGGTGCCCAATGGAATCCGGGTGATACCGAGAATTCCGGTGCCGTTTTCCAATTGGTCGCGCCTGAGGACCGTACGAAGCAATGGAAAGCCGTTGAGTTGCATCACGAACCTGTCGTCCACCGCATGCGTTGGGTACGGTTAGGCGACGAGCATGTGCTGGTCGTCGCACCCCTTCACGGTCGCGGAAATCGTGGCGGCAACGGTGTGGGGGTTCGCTTGTTGGCGTACCACGCGCCGCAAAGCGACTC
>CBDUAB010001019.1:0-2273 GCA_965365045.1 uncultured Planctomycetales bacterium | reverse complement strand
TAGACAGTCTGATTAACGGATCATTTGCAGACGGAGCGTACCGAGGTGCCTACGCGGACAACGCCTTTGCGGGTGGTATTGTCGGAACGCCAAGCCAGCAAACGACGGTAAGCGGACCTGGCTGGAGTTCAATCCTCGCGGGAGTTTGGATCGACAAGCACAATGTCGGCGGCAACAGTTTTTCGGCGCCCAACTTTCGTGACAATCCAACATATTTGGCCACACTAAAAGCAGCTCGTCCCGATTTGAAAACGGCCAGCTTCATCAACTGGGATCCGATCGACACACATATCATCAGTTCCGTGGATACCGATGCCAATCCGAACAACGACATGGATTTTCGTGAAACCTACGGATCCGATCCCCTGGTTGCCACAGGCGCGGCGGAGATGCTTACGGGCAACGGTATTTTGGATCCAGACGTCGTTTTCGTCGCTTTCGATGAAGTGGATGCTGCAGGTCACAATTGTGGAAGTTCAGGCGCGTGCTACCGACGTGAAGTGCAGGAAGTCGATGCTTTGGTCGGTCAGCTACTCAGCACCATAATAGATCGCCCGTTTTTCGACGAGGAAGACTGGCAAATCGTGGTTACCGCGGACCATGGACACCGGTCATCCGGCGGACACGGTGGCCAATCGGACTTGGAACGTACCATACCATTCATCGTCTCGAGTAAGACGCTGAACCAAGGAACGTTGCCGTCGTTTCCGGCTGCTGTCGCGCACGTCGATGTCGCTCCTACGGTTTTAAGCCATTTCGAAGTTCCTATTCCCGAAAACTACGCGGGATTCTCGCGTGCGGCGGGCGCCGCATCTCTGACGCCAGATATCAATGGAGACGGTTTGGTTTCCGGTGATGGCACCGGGCCATTTGAAACGGATGACGTCACGGCGTTTGTCTCGCTTTGGCTGCAACCGAATACTATTGACGATCCGAATCCGGCGGACCTAAACCTAGATGGAATCGCGAACTTGGCCGATTGGGCCATTCTAAATGCAGCCGATCCTGCAATGGGACAAGGCATTCTGAATGCTGTCGTCGACGCGCCTGAGCCCTCGGGATTGGTCCTGTTGCTGTTTGGATTCGTGCTTCCGAGTTGGCTGCGATCGCAGAATCGAAGTCGTTCCTGACCTCTCGGCTTTCCCTCATCTTGGGTGCTGCAATCGTACGCGATGGCCGAGTGTCGCCAATAATCGCGGAGAATCATGAAACGCAGAGATCGCAGAGATGCGGAGGGCCGCAGAGAAAAAGCAAGATGGACAACACACAAGGATTGTGCGTTTCAGCATTCTTTACCGAGATCTTCGCCAGGATTGCCTTGAAATAACACGTAAGAATTCGAACGACTCCTCTGCGTCTCTGCGAACTCTGCGTTTATTTCCAGAAAAGGAATCGAGGACGTGCGGTTTGCGCGCGGTGAGGACCGTAAGATCACGCGAAACTGGGTGGAGAATTCCACGACCATGGACACTCATTGAGACTGGCGAACCGGGATGTATTCGGGCCGCTTGTAACGCGTCAGCTTTTGTGAAATGATTTCCCATTCGCTTCACCGTCCAACCGTCACAGTCACCGACGCATGAACTGTCTCCATCAATGACGCTAACATTCATTGATTACCTGATCATCTTTGTTTACTTCGGCGTCACGCTCGCGATCGCCGCGTACTTTCGGCAGCGCGCTGGTAAGAGCATTGCGGAGTATTTCCTCTCCGGGCGGTCCTTGCCTTGGTGGGTGGCTGGCACGTCGATGGTCGCGACAACTTTTGCCGCGGACACACCCTTAGCCGTCACGGGGCTCGTGATTCAAGACGGTTTGGCTGGCAACTGGTTTTGGTGGGCGTTCGCGCTCGGTGGCATGATTACAGTTTTCGTATATGCGCGCCTCTGGCGACGAGCCGGCGTCATGACCGACGTGGAACTGGTTGAAATGCGTTATGCGGGCAAGCCCGCCGCGGCCTTGCGAGGCATGCGCGCGATTTACATAGCGCTGCTTGTGAACCCCATTATCATCGGCTGGGTCACTGGCGCCATGATGACGTTACTCTCTGAAACCGTATTCTACGACGCCACGCCGTTCGCATGGGAAACGAGGCTGTTCGGTGAAAACGCGATTACGATACGGACCTGGTTGGTGCTCGGCGGCTCGTTGGCATTTATCGGCGTGTACTGCACTATATCTGGCATGTGGGGTGTTGCAGTAACCGATGCTGTCCAGTTTTGTTTGGCGATGTTGGGCTGTACGCTGCTGGCGATTGTGGCGGTACGCCACCT
>CBDUAB010001018.1:0-2277 GCA_965365045.1 uncultured Planctomycetales bacterium | reverse complement strand
GTTTGCGCACGGCGGGCGATTTTCCCCCCGAAGGTAAACGCGTCGTGACAACGGAGTGATGGACCAAATCGCCTCTCATAGGCAGTTCGATTGGCGGCACATGCCAGCAGCAGGCTCGCGCGCGGCTCAGCTCTCTGCGAACGCCGAGCGAAGTCCCGTTATCTTCCACATGTTCTGCGAGTGTCAAATACTCCTACTTGGGTTACTTGACACTTACGTTAGCAACCGCTAACATATGGCCATGGTGAACATTTTCAAGGTTCTCTCGGAACCGAATCGAATCCAGATTTTGCGATTGGTCCGTGACAAGGAATGTGCCGCCGGAGAGATCTCCGAGCATTTCCAGATCACTCGTCCCGCGATCTCGCAGCACGTCCGAGTGCTGGTGGACGCTGGCTTGATAACGGAACGTCGGGACGGAACGCGGCGGCTGTACACACTGAGACCAGAAGGACTCGATGATCTTCGGGCGTTCTTGAATGAATTCTGGGCGGTGCGATTGCAGCAACTCAAGCGAACCGCCGAACATCCGAAGGAGAGAAAGCATGACCGGAAGCGACGCTAAGCTTGTCGATCGGACCATCTGGATCGATGCCGCCCCCCAGGCTGTGTTCGAACTGACCTTCATCGATTTCATCACCGAGGTGTTCCGTTTCGTGCCTGGCTGTATCGCTTGGCGATTACTCAATTGAGTCGGTGGGCTCGTCGCCGCCGTCGCTTGGCAGTGCAACAGCTGGATGACATGTCCAATCATGAAGACCGGCAAAATGACAACACACGACTGGATTCCGAAATGGTTGAAATTGTCTTGTTGACGTTACCGCCTCGTCTTCAGACGGTGCTCACATTGCACTACCTGGCGGATATGAGCGTGAAGGAAATAGCAGAAGTTTTGAATTGCCGCTTGGGAACCGTAAAGTCGCGATTGTCCCGTGGGCGGCAATTGATGCGAGAACGTCTCTCAAAGAAAGGTTCCTGAAATGAACCCCAACCAAGATCCACTCGACCAAGCGTTTGGTCTGCTGAAAGCCCGTTCGCGAGGACGGGCACCCACTAACCCCGATTTGGAGGAACTTGTGATGCGAGAGCCTATGAAGGCAACGTCTGTAAAGAAGTCCACTTTTGTTAAGGCCATCGTGGCCGCTTTTGTCTGTGCTGCCATCGGTGGCGGAGTTGTTGCGGCGGGAGGAGTACAACGGATTTCCGAGTTCCTTGGAATCACTAGCGCTACGGTGGAGGTTATTTCACCTGACGGTGAAAACCTCACATTCGAAGGAATCGTGGAAGGGAACCGACTTCTCGACGAAAACGGCCAAGTCATCCTCACGTTTGATTTGGCTGGTGGAAATCAAGAAGGCAGCGTCGTAAACGAAGACGGGGAAGTTATCGAAGCCTCCGGTGAGTTCGAAATTGCCGATTGACGTTTCGGCGTCGTAGCTGGCGGACCACCCGGGAAGTCCGTTGGCGACGCCAAGTATTGCACACAAATCTGCAGGCGTATCAATGTTGGATGAAAAACGCGTGGCTGTGAGTAACCCCTCATCCGCTGACGAAAACGAGCGTTTCCTTCCAAGCCTATTTTGGACGCAAATGGCAGCTTTCTTCCACGGATACTGGCGGGATGAATTGCCGTTTGAGATTTCTATCCACGCTTAACGAGTAACTAGAATCTAGGTCCACGACATTGACCAGCTACGGGTCACTAAGGTGACAGCCAGCCGCACGATGGGGCACGTCGAAAAAGACCAATGCTCGGGCGGCCAACGGACCATCTAAAAGCGCGTCGGTTAAGTGACGTCAGACCGGCAAGATGGCTCATCCCCTTGTCGGTGATAGATGATGACAATCGATCAACATTCAGTCGTTCGAGTTGTTTGAGCCCTTCAATGTGAACCAGTTCAGCTTCATCCAAGCGTTCCAGATGCAATGACGTCAGGTTCTTGAGGTCCGCCAGGTGCCTCAATCCGATTCCTCTGACACTCAGGTCTTTGAGGTTAGGCAGCGTATGGAGATGTTTTAAGCTGGCCTCGGTCATGGAATCTCCGCTGATCGAGAGTCGTTCGAGATTGCGCAGATTAGACACCTCGGCGAATCCTTGGTCAGTGACTTGCTTGGTGCGAAGTGATAGCGATTTCAGCGCCTTCATGTTTCCAATGTGAGCCATCCCGGCATCATTGATCAGATTGCCATCGATTCCGAGTTTTTCCAGATTCGGCAATTTAGCGAGTTAGATCGGAAGAGCGTCGTGTAGGGAAAGAGTGTAGATCTCGGTGGTCG
>CBDUAB010001017.1:0-2278 GCA_965365045.1 uncultured Planctomycetales bacterium | reverse complement strand
CGTGTGCTGGGTTTCGGTGGCTCCTCTTCTTGAATGATCCGCTGCATCTCGCCATATCCAACGGTTCGCAAACGTTCGGCATCCAACGGAGTCGTGCCGGTCAGTAGTTCGTAGAGCACTACGCCTAGTGAGTAGACGTCGCTGCGCGTGTCGATGTCCAGGCCACTCACCTCCACCTGTTCGGGGCTCATGTACTGTGGTGTGCCGATCATCTGGCCAAATTGCGTGACGAACGATTTCTCCGTGAGTCGTTGGCTTATTGCTTTCGACACTCCAAAATCGATGACCTTCGCCACGGGAACTTCATCGAGTGTGACCATGATGTTGGACGGTTTCAGATCCCGGTGAATGACACCCTTTTGATGAGCATGCTGTACGGCGTGGCAGACCGAAATGATTAACTCCAGCCGCTCATCGGTGTGCAGATTGTGCTTATCACAGAATTCGGTAATCGGAACGCCTTTGACCAGCTCCATCACGAAATAGGGGCGGCCGTTTTCCGTTTGTCCTGCTTCGAACATTCGCGCAATGTTCGTGTGGTCCATCATCGCCAGTGATTGACGTTCTGCCTCGAAGCGGGCGATCACGTCACGAGTATCCATACCGGGCTTGATGATCTTCAGCGCGACCTGGCGGCGAATCGGTGCCAACTGCTCGGCCATATAGACAATGCCGAATCCACCCTCGCCGATCTCCTTCAGCAACTTGTATGGGCCAACTGTCGTGTTCAGTTGCGGATCCTCAGGTGGCCTTAGTTCGGCCAAGTTCGTCGGCGCTCGTGACGGTCCCTCGGGCAGGAAAACCTCAGCATCGTTTTCCAACGAAAGCAGCTTTTCAACTTGCTTGCGGAGTTCTAAATCTTTCGCACACGCTTGAACAAGAAAATCCTCGACCTCGGTTTCGGGGATCTCCGCGGACCGTTTGAAGATTTCGTAGGCCCGTCGTTGCTGAGTCACGCCGAGTCTCCTTGGCTAACCTGACAAAGCAACCATGCTTTGGCAGTTTTCCATTCTCGCTGGACTGTCGAAATTGAAACCTCAAGCGTTGCAGCAACCTCCGGATAGGACATCCCACCGAAATACCGCATTTCCACAATCTGGGCAGATCGCGGGTCCATTTCCACCAATTCATCCAGAGCCTCGTTAAGGCGTAGGAAGTCGTCACGCTGTTCGCGGGCCGCAATCAACGCCTCGTCCAGTTGCAGCTGCGTGCGGCTGCCTTTCCGCTTCTGAGCACCACGCGTACGCGCATGATCGATCAGAATGCGGCGCATCGCGGTTGCGGCATAGGCCAGGAATTGCGACCGGTTTACCGACTCGACTTGCCCTTTCTCGAGAAGGCGAACGGCCACTTCGTGCACGAGCGCAGTCGAACTAAGCGTGTGATTCAAAGGTTGGTCACGCATTTGAGCTTGGGCAACACGGCGTAGGTCCTCATACGCCACGCGAACGATGTCGGCACGTGCGTCGTCGTCGCCATTCTTTGCGCGTAGTAAAAGCTGTGTCAGGTCCAAAAGACGCCTATTTTCTTTTTTTCTGAGAATTCATGACCGGATTTGAATGTAAATTCCGTCCCCGATATTACGACCGAGGGACTTGGACGGGCCTCTCAGTATAGCTCGGCCGAGTTGCTGCAGCATCGGTCGGGGTATCCAGCTGCGTTCTGCTGGCTTTCCACGTCCTGTTAACCCTTCCGGCTAAAACCCAACTATCGGAGAAAAACCATGAAACGCTCAAAACAATCCTTCTTCGGATCACGCAAAGGCACACGTCGTCGACGACAAAACCGACCCTCTGGCGCGGGCAGGTCATCCTTTAAGCCGCGAATGGAAGGGCTTGAAGCTCGCACGGTGCTATCCGCTGTCAGTGTCGTGGATGCGAGTCCACCAGAAGCACATTCCGTCGGCTGCGACGCGGAGTCCTTTTGCGTCGAAAACACCAATGACAATGGAGAGGGTTCGCTTCGTCAGGCAATCAATGACGCCAACACTTCCGCCGGCCCAGACGTTGTTCAGTTCGCCAACGGATTGAGAGGCACAATCCGTCTCGACGGTGAGCTATCCATCACCGACGACGTGACAATTGATGGCCCAAATTCTCACCGAGTTAGTATAAGTGGCAACAATGCTAGTCGAGTATTCGGTATTTACGGTGCCAAAACCGATGTCGCGATTGATGATCTCACAATCACGAACGGCCGTGCGGACAGCTTTGGTGGTGGTATCTTGCACCAGGGCGGCGAGTTGGACGTCACAGACGTCGTCTTTTCTCGAAACCAC
>CBDUAB010001016.1:0-2278 GCA_965365045.1 uncultured Planctomycetales bacterium | reverse complement strand
CCCTCGAAGGCTTGACGTTGGCCGGCGCTGAAATGCTCGGTCTCGACGGCCGTATCGGTTCGCTGGCCAAAGGAAAAGACGCGGATTTCATCGTGCTCGACGGTGATCCCTTGAGCGTCTACACCAAAGTGCTCGAAACTTGGGTCGAAGGCGAACGTGCGTTCGATCGCAATGACCCACAGGACCGATTGTACGCGGTCGGTGGCTACGGTGCCGCGCACGATCAGTCTCCCTATTTCTGTTGTTTCGGTTCCTCCCAATAGGTCACGCTACCATGATGCGTTCTTTACTGATCATCGCACGATTGTCGACACCGCTGCTACTCATCACAGCCGCCATGCCGTCATACTTGATCGCGCAAGTCGCCGTACAAGGCAAGATGATTTACACCATGGCGGGCCCGCCGATTGAAAACGGAACTGTCATCGTGCGCGAAGGCAAGATTTCGGCGATAGGCAAATCGACCGACGTCAAGGTACCGGACGGATTCGCCGTGTTACAGGCCGCCATCGTCACACCTGGACTTGTCGATGCACACAGCGCCATTGGCCTCACCGGCATCCTGAATCAAGACCAGGACCAAGATCAATTGGAACACTCCCAGCCGATTCAACCGGCGCTACGCGCAGTCGACGCCTACAACAGTCATGATGAGCTAATAAAGTGGATTCGCGGATTCGGCATCACAACGGTCCACACCGGACATGCTCCGGGCGAGTTGATTTCAGGCCAAACGATGGTCGTGAAAACGACAGGTAATACCGTTGAAGATGCGGTGCTTGTCGAATCGCGCGCTGTCGCGGCCACGCTGAGCACGGCGGCGCGCAAGTCAGGAAAAGAATCTCCGGGAACGCGCGGCAAAATGATCTCCATGTTGCGGTCGCAACTAGTCGCGGCACGTGAGTACTATCGGAAACGCCAGGCAGCGGATTCCGATGATGAGAAGGAACCGGTACCGCGCGATTTGTCACTGGACGTCTTGGTCGAAGTGCTCGAACGTCGCACACCGCTGCTGGTGACCGCCAACCGCGCTCAAGACATTTCCAATGCGCTGCGACTGGCGGAGGAATTCAATTTCAAGCTGTGGCTGGACGGCGCCGCCGAAGCGTATCTGCTGGTCGACGAAATCAAACAATCTGCCATCCCCGTCATCATTCACCCGTCCATGGCGCGTCCCAGGGGCGATCGGGAAAACATGAGCTTCGAAACAGCATCCAAATTGGTGGCGGCTGGGATTCCCGTCGCCCTGCAAAGCGGTTACGAAGCTTACGTTCCCAAAACACGCGTCGTTTTGTTCGAAGCTGCTTTGACTGCCGCCAACGGGCTTTCTTTCGACCAGGCATTGGCGACGATCACGATTGATGCCGCACGGATACTTGGTGTCGCCGATCGAGTCGGGTCGCTCGAAGTAGGCAAAGATGGTGATTTAGCCCTCTACGACGGCGACCCGTTCGAATACACTTCCCATTGCATCGGGGTGATCATTAATGGAACCGTTGTCAGCGATGAGCGGCGGTAAAGAGGTGTTTTCAGATGGCGACTTTCATTTCTGATCCGGAGCTGGAAAAAAAACTACGTGCGGCGCGCGAGGCAATGGGGTCTGATCGATACGACGAAGTATGGGAGGGAGTCTATATGATGGCGCCAATGCCTGACGACGAACATCAAGAACTGGTCGCCCTGCTGACGTCGATTCTGGTAGAAGTTGTGCGTTGGCCCGGATTGGGCGAGGTTCGACCCGGCGTGAACGTTAGTAATCAGCGTGAGGATTGGAAACAAGACTACCGCGCTCCCCATGTCGCTGTCTTCTTGAAGGAAGGGCACGCCGAGAATCTGGGAACACACTGGTTCGGTGGTCCGGATTTGGCGATCGAAATCGTGAGTCCCGACGATCGCTCACGCGAGAAGATAGACTTTTACAGCGGAATTGGTGTTCGTGAGCTTCTTGTCATTGACCGTCAGCCTTGACAACTGGAAATCTATGAGCTTATTGACGATCAACTTAAACTACGCGACACGTCAGAACTATCGACGCGGAACGTGATCTCGAGCCGCACGGTGCCGCTCACTTTCCGCTTACTGCCTGGGGACTTACGTCCACAAATTCAGGTATCCGCAACGACCGGCGAACGGACTTGGTTGATCTGAACAACTTTGATGTCTCGAGGTCGCCGGGCACATTTGATTACGCAAAGCTGTTTGCTGTGTCCGTTCGCGTGGTACTCAAAATGCCTGCGCGTAAGCAAAGTTGGCATACGTCGCATTCATCTCATCGACT
>CBDUAB010001015.1:0-2282 GCA_965365045.1 uncultured Planctomycetales bacterium | reverse complement strand
TAGAATGGGGGGCTCGGAGAGTATCCAGCGATCCGTCAAATACCCTCATCTCCCACGACTTCTCGGTGTTTTGAATTACGAGTTGGCAATCTAGGACATCCGCCTTTCCCGAAACGTGCGGCATCTGCCCTGCAGCAAGATACACCGGCAATCGAACGAATTGCGGCACAGTTCAAAACCTGTCACCCGACTTGAATTCAAAACAGCAACCGGCGCGTCTTGACACCCTATCATCATATGTCACTATATAGTGACATGTTTAATAAGCAGCAAGAAGATCTGATTTGGAAAGCCTTGTCGGACCGAGTCCGCCGCCGGATGGTCGAAGAACTGGCCAAGCAAGCGTTGATGACTGGTGAGCTTGTGGAACTATTTCCGCAACTGTGCCGAACTGCAGTGATGAAACACCTGGATGTACTCACTGCGGCACAATTGGTGTCTGTGCAGCGGCGTGGTCGGCAGAGATGGAACATCTTGAACGACGAACCCTTGCGAACCGTGTGCCGCCCTTGGGTGCAGACACATGCTCGCCGGATGGCGAGTTCATTAGGCCGACTCAAGGAAGTTGTCGAATCCAATATCACAAGTCCGTCACGATCCGAGTCGTAGATCAGAAACAGCTTAATCCCAAGTCATGAACAAATCGAGAAAGGGGAATAAAATGCCTCAAGTTTCCATTACGGAGGCGAGCGTCGCGAGTTACGAGGTGAGCGTCACGATTCAGTCATCGAGGGCTCGGGTCTGGCGCGGTTTGACGGACCAACTGAATGCCTGGTGGCTTCCCGACTTCCACATGTTAGGCACGGACTCAATCGTGACGCTTGAATTAAAACCTGGTGGCCGAATGTACGAAGAGAGCGAAGCCGGCGGGCTCTTGTGGTATACGGTGTTGGCTTTCGAGGTGGAGAAGTCGCTTGATGCGGTCGGATTCTGCACTCCACAATGGGGTGGTCCGGCTACATCGATGCTCTCATTTCGCTTGGCCGCTGACGGAGACGACACACTGTTGACGATGACCGATGCCTTGTCGGGACACGTCAGTCAGAAACAGATCGATTCGCTACATTCCGGCTGGACCGACCTGCTTTCGACAGGGCTCAAGCCTTACGTAGAACAATAGGCCACCAAGAGTCTTGAAAAATAGACCGAAACGCGTCTTGGGTCTAGAAGCGTAGGTGATGTTGGCCCCGTTAATTCAGAGGGGTGATCAGGTTTGCCAAATCCTTGGAGATGTAACGATGAAAAACATTATTGTCCCCGTCGTAAGCATGCTGCTGGCGACGACAGCGGTCGTAGGAAACGAAAAGAAAAACGAACCCGAGTCTTCCAAGCTCAAAGTCGTTCAGGAATTTGTAGCGGCCTTCAATTCGCACGACGTCGATGGCATGATGAAGCTGGTATCGGAGGACGTTGAGTGGCTTAACATCAAGGGCAACGAAGTGGATCTTCAGACCGTTGGGCGATCGGCCACCAGAGCAGCTATGAAAGGGTATTTCGCGTCAACGCCAACCGTCAAGTCTCTCATCGTGAGATCGATGGTTGCAGGCTCCTTTGTGTCGATCCAAGAGCGAGTGAGTTGGAAGCAGGGTTCACGTGACGCATCGCAAGCGTCGCTCGCGGTCTACCATATCCAAAAAGGTCTGATCGATCGCGTTTGGTACTATCCCGCAGAGTAGAGCTTCCTCTAACGCTTCTCCGATCGAGGACCTCTCATCCGTCGTCTTTGTGGGCATACACCATGTGTTGGTCGGAACCACAGATGTTGGTGGCGACGACCTTGGGGATACGCGCGCGCCAGAATTCGCGGACACGGTTCACGAGAATGGTTCGCAGCCAACTACGAAATGCGCCAGTTCGCGGGTTGTGCTGAATTTTCGGGAGATCATTCAGCACGGCCACCAGTACTTCTTGCACGATGTCCTCGGATTGACATAACCGGGCGGGACCAGTGCCAAGAATGGTCCGTAACGGGGGCCCGTCCCACGGCCCTATCCTGCTGTGGTCGTGAGAGTTGCGTCATCGCATGCTGACTTTTCGCAGGAATCCTAAAGAAAGCGTGATAGGTTTTGGGAAAACCCCAGAACCTGTTTATAGAAAGCCGGCACGAGTATCGCCTCGCGTTTAGCCACGTCGCTTGATGTATCTCGACTTGCTTTTGCCTTTACAATGTTGATGCCAGCCGTCGGTACCGGCGTCGCAATGGTGGACATAGCGACTTCCCTTGGCTGCGTCCGAACGCGACGGGCTCCAAGAACGGTCCAAATGACTCTTTTTTTGGCGAA
>CBDUAB010001014.1:0-2288 GCA_965365045.1 uncultured Planctomycetales bacterium | reverse complement strand
TTCATCAAGCGGGTTTTCCACGGCGGTATTATTGAGTCGAACGTCGGCCAGTTTGGCGGTTTCGGCCAGTGAATCCCGTTGTCCATCCGCTTGGCAGGCGTCACTTCGTCCAGTCGCCGCAACCTCCGTTGACTCCGCCGCGGTTGGAAACGTATTAGTTTTAGGATGTCCGCTGGCCGCGACTTCGGCGGATATGCCGTGTAACAAGCACTCCATCTCGTCTGGCGTAAGTCGGTTTTCTGCTGACACGCGATCCTCCGTGAACGCATTGCATGAACTCTAGCGTGTTACGTGACAATCTGTCCGCTACCTAGAACAACATACTTGTAACTCGTCAACTCCCTTAAACCACACGGGCCGCGGGCGTGGAATTTGTCCGTACTTATGCCGATTTCCGCACCCAAACCAAAATGACCACCATCGTTAAACCGTGTGCTTGCGTTCACGATTACCGCCGAACTATCAACGCAGGTCGTAAACCTCTGAATCGCAGCGTAGTCCCCCGAAACGATGGCGTCGGTGTGCCCGGATCCGTACGCGTTGATATGTTCAATTGCACTTTGCAATGAGTCGACCACTCGAACAGATATGATCGGTCCGAGGAATTCAGCTTCGTAATCCGCGTTCGTCGCAGGCTGGGCTAGAGGTACCAATTCACAGGTGTGCTGGTCGCCGCGCAACTCGACGTGATGTTCGGCAAGCAAACGCGCGACGTCGGGTAAAACCTCGTTTGCGACATCCGTATGCACGAGCAGCGATTCGGCAGCATTGCAAACACCCATCCGTTGGCATTTCGCGTTGACAACAATTGTTTTTGCCATTTCTAAGTCAGCCGCAGCATCGATGTAGACATGACAATTTCCGGAAAAGTGTTTCATCACGGGCATGGTGGCGTCGGCTGCCACGCGGCGAATCAGGCCTTCACCGCCACGCGGAATCGCCAGGTCGATGAATTCGTTGAAGGCAAGAAAATGACCAACTGCGTCGCGATCGGACGTGTCGACCAACTGTACGGCGTCAACAGGCATGCCAACCCGAACGGCAACCGCATTGAGCGTATCCACGATCGCTCGGCTAGAATGGGCGGCCTCTTTGCCTCCTCGCAAGATCACCGCGTTGCCACTCTTGCCACAGATGGCTGCCGCATCCGCCGTCACGTTTGGCCGTGATTCGTAAATGAAGAACACCACACCCAAGGGCACGCGCACCTTCTGCACAACGAGTCCATTAGGACGAACTGATGAATCGATGATCTCACCAACTGGGTCGGGCAGCACGGCGACTTCCTGAAGCCCTTTGGCGATACCAGCAATGCGTTCCGGCGTAAGGCGCAGCCGATCGGTTTGAGCGTTTGTCAAACCGTAACCCGGTGCCGCGTCCAGGTCTTGTTGATTAGCAGCAACCAGCGCAGCCTCATGTTCCATAAGCTGTTTGGCTGACTCAAGCAGCCATTGATTTTTTGTCTCGCCAGAGCAAGTGGCGAGCACTCGTGAAGCTTCGCGGGCGCGCCTCGCTACAGTGAGGCAATACTCTTGCAAATCGCGATTTTGAGCAATGGACATGATTTTTGGTGTGCGATCAAACTGCGTTAAGAAAAACGAAACGACTCTACGAGCCGTCTCCGCATCGCAGTTGGCGGACGAATGAGGGCTCGAAGTATCCCGAAATTATAACCTATGGTCAATGCCGTTGGGTAAATGGCGCCGTTGGACGAATGGTGGCTCAAAGCCCAATCCAGACCCATCGACTCGATACGGTTGCTTGCGGGGCGCGTACGGTGTTACCAACATTGATGTTCCGCGCCTATGGGACCGATCCACCGCCGGCAGCTTGCGGCCAGGCGAGTTCTGCCAGACCCCGTACAAGGCTGAGACCGCCCGAAAACCCGGCCAGCGTCCCCGACGTCAGCGTAATCGCGAATAACAGGAACGCGGCCTGCGCTGATTGCAGGGGATTGATAGCAAACGCACCGCTGGCAATAGCCCCAGAAAATGTAGCGGTAGTCATCCCAAGCACGTAGAAGGGCCGACGCGCTTGCGGTCCGCTGGCACCGGCCAATAGTCCCAAAACGAAGCCGATCACGAGGCCAACGGGTAATCCGACTAAAGCGCCAGCAATCGTAACCGCCAGTAGGAATACAATCGCGCTTTCCAGCATTAAGTCAACTGGTGCAGCCGTTCGTGCGAATCCAAAAGTCTGAAGTAGGATCACTGTAATCGCGACGACACCCGCGTGCGCAGCGCCACAAGTGCCACCCACCAACGATCCAAAAAAAAGCCCAACTCCAA
>CBDUAB010001013.1:0-2291 GCA_965365045.1 uncultured Planctomycetales bacterium | reverse complement strand
TCGGGTTTGGTACGGCTCGCGCCATGCTCGAAAACCAATTCTTTCCCGATACGATTTCGAGCGACGTGCACAGTCTCTGCATCGACGGTCCCGCGTTCGATCTGTTGGTCACGATGTCCAAATTCCTCAGCCTCGGAATGCCGCTGGAAGATGTGGTTCGTAGCGCCACGGTCACACCAGCGAGTGCCGTCGGACGGCCAGACCTGGGCACGTTGCGCGAAGGGGCCATCGGTGATGCAACGGTGTTAGATTTGCGCGAAGGCGAATTCCACTACGTCGACGCAACAGGCGAAGCCATTTGTGGCAATCAGCGGCTATTTGCAAAGGGAATGGTGATTGGTGGCAAGTGGTATGCGGCAGGCGAAGACGTGGCAAGCGATGACGCGTGATAAATCCGCCTGATCGTGAGCGCGCAACGCGATACGAGACATAACGGCTGTAACCAGCTCGCCAGTGTTGTCATCCTGAGGGAGCGACAGCGACCGAAGGATCTCCCAGCGACGTAGTGGAGCGTGAGACTGTTGAATCCGGCAGCCGAGTCCCAACACGCTTTGACATTGTGTTAGGCATCGTCGCTGGTTCCACATTTTCTCGCGGATTTCTTCGGTCGCTGTCGCTCCCTCAGGATGACATTCCGCATCGTACAACGCTGTCGAACTAACCCGGATTGCCCCAAAGTCATGCTAACCGGTACCGGTACCGCTCATGACAGCAGGTAGGCTGCGATCAAATTGAGGGGTAGAATCTTCATCTGGCTATTCTCCGATTAGCAGATGGATGGGAATTAACAACACGTTTTATTGCCTGAGCGAACGTTACCGCAACCGGTTAGTTGACGCGGATGGGACGAGTAATCCACGGAGATTCCATGAGCAGCTCCAAGTGGCAAATTATTTCAATCATTTTCGCTGCGGCGACAGGTCTATCGTTTACGAGTACGTCGATTGTCGCGCATGAGCACACCTTACCCGCGGCGCTGGAAAGGCAACGCGAAGCCCGGCTTCAACTGTTGGCCCGGGCTGAATTGGACGCGTCTGACAAACAGGAATTAGGATCGTGCGAGCTAACCATTGAATTGGTTGACGCGGGAACGCAGCAGCAAATCGCAGGCAATGTCCGTGTCTCGAATACGCAAGGCGGTGAAGCATTAGCGCTAACCGAATTGATCTCGCGGCCCAACCAATGGTTTGCCATGCCGGGTCGAGCCGTCGTTAAGGTGCCGCAAGACCGGTTGTCCATCGCTGCCTTTCATGGCATCAACACGAATCTCGCCAAGACACAGATTGACTTGCGTGGCAAAGACGCCGCAACAGTCCGCCTACCACTGATGCGATTCTATCGCCCGCGGGATCACAAGCTGGTAAGCGGAAACACGCACTTGCACCTGAACCGAATTTCACGTCAGGAAGCCGACCGGTATTTGAAAGTTGTTCCCCGCGCCGATGATTTGGATTTGCTGTACGTGTCGCATCTGCGACGCGCCGTTGACGACGAGAGTTACGTTACCAACCAATACGAGGCCGAAGATCTAGCGCATCTCTCCGACGACAAGGTCACTTACGGCTACGGCCAAGAGCATCGACACAACTTCGAAGCGTACGGCGAGGGCTACGGCCATGTCATGTTTCTTGACATCAAACGGCTGATCGAGCCGGTCAGCATTGGCCCCGGTCTGACGCAGATCGGTTCGGATGGAATTCCACTGCGTCGCGGCATTGATAAGGCTCGAATTGACGGCGCTAGTGTCATCTGGTGCCATAATTCGTTCGGCGTTGAGGACCTTCCCAATTGGATGTCGGGAGTGCTGCATGCCCAAAATATTTTCGACGGTGGCGACCACGGAACGTACAAGGACACCTACTATCGCTATCTGAATATCGGCATAAAAGTACCGTTTTCCACGGGGACCGATTGGTTTATCTATGACCTATCTCGCGTCTACGTTCCAATGGACCCTGCGCCAGGTAAACGCCTTGCCAGTTCGGCTTGGCTGCGTCAACTTTCGGACGGACGTTCATACATCACCAACGGAACGTTTCTCGAGTTGAGTGCAGGCAATCAGACAATCGGTGATGTAATTCAACTTGACAAGCCAGGCACCATTGACGTGGTTGGACGTGGAGTTGGCCGGAACGATTTTGGTTCGATCGAGCTTGTCCATAACGGACGTGTAATCCATTCGGCAAACAGTAAAGACGGCGACAATCATTATGAATCCGCGTTGAAATTTGCCTTAGAAATCAGCGAGCCAGGATGGATCGCACTACGAGTTCCGTTGAAAACGAGCCAAA
>CBDUAB010001012.1:0-2294 GCA_965365045.1 uncultured Planctomycetales bacterium | reverse complement strand
GTTTCTTCCCCACAAGCCACCGCAAATCGCCGGCTTCGATTTTTATGGCTACTATCGGCCGGCCAATCAAATGATTGGGGGCGACTACTACGATTATTTCAGTTTGCCCAATAACCACCTCGCAACGATTGTCGCGGATGTTTCCGGTCACGGAATCGCGTCCGCGCTGCTGATGGCAAAACTCTCCGCGGACGCCCGCTTTTGCCTGGCCACATTAACCGAACCAGGTGAAGTGCTGAGCCAACTTAACGAACTGCTTTGCGAAGACAAGGCAACCGACCGATTTGTCACAACGGTACTCGTAGTGTTCGATCCGGCTGTTAACGAATTTCAGATGGCCGTCGCCGGACACAATCCGCCGATCATGCGCCGTCATGACGGACGCCTCGAACTGATTGGAGAAGATGTCACTGGACTCCCACTGGGAATGCAGACAGGACATCAGTACCAACAAACACGCATACCTTTCGCGCCGAACGACACACTCGTTCTCTACACGGACGGCATAATTGACGCGATGGACCGGGCGGATGAACGGTACGGCGACGATCGCTTTCGAAAAAGAATCCAGCAGACTTGCGGGCTCATCTCTGACGTCGGTCTAGATTTGATCGGAGATGTACAACGCTTTACAGATGGAGAGTCTCAGAACGACGATATGTGCCTCGTCTGCGTGCGCCGCACGGAGCCGTGAATCAAGCCAAGTACTTGTGGCGCACCTCGGTCAGCCGGTAAAGGGCCTCCTTGGGCCATCCGTCGCTGTCCAACAGACCAGCGAATGGATAAATGTGCGGCTCGGCATCGGACCACTGATTCCAAAAAATGCCCTGCACGAAACGCTTTGCTAACAGCAGCCGGACCAAATCCACGGCCCAATTCGCTTGCCACTGGTCGCAGATGTGGGCCGCCTGATTCGTCGGTTCGATGTCCTCGGTGGCCGCCGGGTCGACGCCAGACTGGCTCGGTACGGTCAAGAAAGCAATAATCGGGACTCCAAAAGTGCTCCAGGTTTCCAGGCGGCGACTGATATCCACCGGATCTCGCATGGTACAACCGCGCGTGTAGCCGATGTTGAATTCCAATCCTAACGCAGAAACTTTTAAATCGGATCTCACCAAGGCATCCGCAAAAAACCACGGCGCGAATTCAACATCGCGGCGCGACATGTGCTCTCCCCAAGGTTGATCAAAACTCACCAGCAATGGTGCATCCGCATCGACTTGGCGTAAGGACTCGATGGCCGAGATGATGATCTTCAGATGGTCCTCTTCCGTTAAACCCAATTGTTCCGTCACGGTACGGTTTGCCACGCAATGCCACAAATGGACCCGTTTCTTAAATCGCTGGACAACCTGCTTGACGTATTGACCGACAAGCGACGCGATACCATCGCGGTCCCCCTCCCACAAATACACCCAATCTGGAATCGTCAGCGCATTCAAAGTCAACAACGGACCGGCGGTTACTTTCAATCCCGCCTTGCGACACCATTCCATCTGAGCATCCGCTTCGTCCCACTGAAACTCGCCAGCGGCCACTTCGATATCACGCCAACGCATGGGGACCGTCACCGCGCTAAAAGCCTCGCGCAACAACTCGGCTTCGTCGTCGGACGGCAATCGCCGGCCCAGCGTGACGCCGAAGGCCGTTGTGAGCTGGCCCGCCGACTGGTGGCGTAACTCAAGTACCTGATTGACATAACGTTCGACCAGCCGCTGCCCTGCGTCCAGCGAGGCATCGATCGATCGCACGGCCAAATCATGAGCTTCGCCGCGAGAGTTCTGGCATGCCACGGCGCGGGCGAAAAGATTCACTGCCTCTCGAACCGAAGCGGAAGCGGCAGCCGCATCACGAAGACCCTGGTCTTCCCAGGCAAAAAGCTGCTGTCGCACGCGATGCAACGTACCCCGGGCCAACTCAAGCGACAGCAGATAAGGGTCCGCACGTTCCACCAATGTCCCCGTCGATAACATCAGTGTGCCTTTGCTCGGCGAACGCCAGGGAAAGTGCAAGTAACCCGAATCCGTTACTTGCCGCTCGACAATAAACTGATCGTCACGCCATTGATTCCGACAGAGCCAAGGAATCGACTCGTGATTGGTGACGTAGGCGCGGTGCTCGGCATCGTCTGGGACCTGGCCTCGAGATGGAACATCAAATCGCAGCACACAAAGCCTCCGCGGTCGTGTTGATTCTGGGCAATCTTATGAAGGGAGTCTATTGCAAACCGCCGAACGCATCAACGCAATATCTAAGTACTGGAGAGGCCAAGACGCAGAATAACTTGGCAGTTT
>CBDUAB010001011.1:0-2298 GCA_965365045.1 uncultured Planctomycetales bacterium | reverse complement strand
CGCGCGAAATCGGTCTCGATCTACCGGTTTGTCATGTGAGCTATTTTGAAGCCGATGCCTTTGCACGCTGGGCCGGCGCGCGACTTCCGACGGAAGCCGAATGGGAAGTTGCATCGTCGGACTTGTCGATCGAAGGTAACTTCGCTGACGTGTGTCTGTCGTCGAATGCCGCGATTCATCCTGGCAGTATCAACGCACGTGTTTTTCAGACAGGAAATGCGACTCAGCTAGACAAAATGTTCGGAAACGTGTGGCAGTGGACGGCCAGCCCGTATGTTCCATACCCAGGTTACGCGGCGCCGGATGGGGCCCTCGGCGAGTACAATGGCAAGTTCATGTGCAACCAGTACGTGTTGCGAGGTGGTTCGTGTGCGACGTCCGCGAGCCACGTTCGCAAGACCTACCGGAATTTCTTTCCACCGGAGGCGCGCTGGCAGTTCACCGGTATTCGACTGAGCAAGTAGGATGCCGCTAGAAGGTAGTCCGGACATGCTACGCCCTGGGTTGACGGCGAATGATGTCCAAAGTTACAAAACGCCATGGAACGACACGAGCCGGCGATCCCTCGTACTTTTGTACAGTATCTGCGGTCCATGGGACCTGGGGTCGTAATTGCGCTGACCTGGCTTGGTGCGGGCGATTTGGTTGACTCGGCGGTGTCCGGCGGCAACTATGGCTACGCCTTGATGTGGGCGATGGCGTTGGCGCTGTTCGTGCGTTTTGTCTTTGTTTCGATCATCGCCAAGTATCAGCTTTGCAACCAGCACGGTGAGAGCGTGCTTGCCGGTCTGCGGCGAATCCATCCTGCCGTTCCCATCCTCGTTGGAATCCTCGCATTGGTGTTCGGCCATGGTTACGGTTCGTTTTCAGTCAAAGGAGTTGGAGAAGCGACCGCGGGTCTATTGGGCTTCGATTTGGAACATCTGTGGGATGAAGGTTTCTCGGTTTTTTGGGTGGTCGTCGCATTCTTAATCGTGTTCCGAGGAATCTTTCACCGTGTCGAGTGGGCCGCGTATATCCTCCTGGGATTGTTAAGCGTTTCGCTCATCGGGGTAGCATGCTGGGCCGGTCCAAATCCCGTGGGCGCGGCCAAAGGTGTGCTGCTATTTGTCGTGCCAGAGCAGCAAGGGCCTTTCGGCGTATTGCTTGTTGTTACATCGCTCATCGGCGCCGTTGGAGGATCGATAGCGAATCTGCTTTATCCTTACTTCATCGAGCAAAAGGGCTGGAGAGGTCCGCAGTATCGCCGACTGCAACTATATGATCTCGCGTTTGGCACTCTCGTCGTGATCGTGCTCAATCTGTCCGTCTGGACGGTGGGAGCTGAAATCCTCCATCCGCATGGCCTCACGATAAACGAACTGAGTGACTTGACAAATCTGCTTACGAAAGTGTTAGGCAATCTTGGCGGACCGATTTTTTACTTAGGTGCCTTCGCGGCGTTGTTCAGCACGATGGTCGGCAACGCGACAGGCTACGGATACATGCTGACCGATATCGTGTCGAACCATCGGACTGCCCAGCGGGGACATAAAGATGACACAAAAACACGCTCCCCGTCTTGGATTTATCGTTCGGTTGCTGCCTGGTGCCTGTTTTCGCCATTGGTATGGTGCCTGCCAGGAATGCCATCGTTTGTGACACTGACCGTAGTTGTCAATGCGGCCGCGGTCATCACATTGCCATTGCTCGCGGCAGGACTTTGGTATGTAACTGCCAGCGGCAAATGCATTGGCCCAAAGTACAAGAATCACTGGTGGGAAAACGGTCTGATGGCTTGCTTGTTTGCGCTCGCTTGTTGGGGCGGATGGAAGGCACTGATCGAAGTCGGCCGAATAGTGGGCCGCGAAATGCTGACTTGGCAGTGATCGCGTATGGTCCACTTAGCTTCCAGTCGCGTCGATGAATGATTCCCGCAGGCAGTGACGGATCGTAGTCGGTTTTTAGGGAGACGCCTCTCGTTGCCGCATGAAAAGAAACACCGGTCGTGCGCGCACGATTACCAACATTGACCAACCTTTGCCGTAAGGCACCATCCTCGATTTTCCAATAACCGGGGTTGAGGGTTTTCCAGCCATGACCGTGAAAAAACGATTCAGGTCTGTCGAACGTTATGACGCGCGAACGAGGGACACAACCGAAACGCCATTCATCCGATCGCGGTGAAACGCAACGTGGCACTTCGACTGTACTTGGATGAATGTCTACCGTAGTGTTCTTCGCGTGCGCACTTTGATGTTGCACATTTTTCTAACCGCGGAGCGGTGACATGCGTTAGCCTGGGACTTTAGTCCCAGG
>CBDUAB010001010.1:0-2300 GCA_965365045.1 uncultured Planctomycetales bacterium | reverse complement strand
GCTTCGGGTAAGCGTGATAAGCGTGATCTCTCACCCGCGCCGCTGGATTCTTCAGAACAGAAACGAGGCTTACGCCATCAATCGGCTGCGGGCCTTTGGGAGCAGGCAGTCCCGCAAGTTCCGCCAGTGTTGGAAAGAGGTCGACACTCTCGGCAAGCTGTTTCGTCGATGAGCCGGGCTTTGTGACACCGGGAGCCGAAATCAGAATCGGAATACGATTCGCCTGTTCGTAATTGGTGTGCTTCGTCCATACGCCCAGATCGCCAAGGTGAAAACCATGATCGCCCCACAGCACGACAATCGTATTGTCCGCCAACGCCAACCGATCTAGTTCGTCAATTACTTTGCCGATTTGCGCGTCAACAAAGCTGGTGCTGGCATAATAACCGTGAATCAGCTTGCGTTTCAGTTCGTTGGCGAATGTCGCGTTACGATCTGTCGGAACGGGTTTGTAATTGCTGATCTCACCGCCTCGTTTTCCCGCAACGGACGGAGCATCCGCCGGCAGCTCTTCAAACTTTGGCAAGGGCAGTGAAACCGGGTCATATAGGTTCCAGTACTTTTTCGGTGCGCTGAACGGCAGGTGCGGTCGAGCGAAGCCTGTCGCAATGAAGAACGGCGTCCCTTCTTCGTCGCAACGCTTTTTTGCGGCCTGCAATCGTTTGATCGTCTCTGCCGCAACACGACCATCGGCGTACTTGATGTCCTGCACGTCCGGAGATTCAAAGGCTGCTCCGCGCGGCAACGACCGGATTTGGCGTAGTTTTTGATTCGTAAAGAAAGCTTCTTCACGCGTGAGCTTGCCGCCATCCGTGCTCGCCGGAACGAGGTATTCGATCACTTTGTCGTGAAAGTGTGGCACGCTGAACGACTGCGGGTCACCATGATTGCCATGCCCGATATGAAACACCTTGCCGAGCGACTCCGTTCGATAACCACCGTGCTTTGCAAAGTACTGCGGAATTGTGACGGCGTTTGGAACGATTTGCCGCAGTTGACTGCCAAGTCCATACAGCCCCGTGGACGTTGAGTGCGAACCGAGCATCAGCGTAAACCGCGACGGAGCACAGACAGCTTGATTGCAATAAGCCAGATCAAATCGCATCCCGCGCGCCGCCAGCGCATCAATGTTTGGCGTCCTGGCCACGGGATCGCGGTAGCAGCCCAGCGCGGGTTTCAAGTCATCAACGAGGATCAGCAGAACGTTTGGACAGTCAGCGGCAGTTACTGGACAACAACAGCAGAAAATGAGCGCGAGGTAAGATAGTAGTGTCAGAGTTAACTGTTGTTTCATGCTATTCACATCCAATCCAAATAGCGGCTATATCCTCTATAGTTGATCGCAGCAGGCGCGCTGTCCCCCAGCGCCGAATAACGACCTCGTGCCATTGTGGCAGACGGCATACTGGCCGACAATCGACGACAACTACCGCCCGACCTTGTCGTTAGGTAACGTGGACCAATGTAAGCCGACCGATTGGAATGCCCCGCGGTGAGTTCCTTGCAGTGTACAAATCGCGGCGCCAATTTAGGCGGAATACCGGAAACGCAAGGCCCCGGTTATTGTCCTCGGTAGTGGGCAATTCTTATCTGCACTACCGCAAGTCTTCGTGTTGGCGGTGAATCACCGGCTCACGTCACGTGCGCCGGTGAGTCGTCCGCGGGTAGATACGACGACCTGCGTTCGGCGAGCGGCGATGTCCGCTGGACGAAACTGCAAGTCACCAACTTCAACTTTTGCGCTCGAGTTTGGAAGCCGCGACGTGCTTCGTGCAGTCGATGACAGACGTGTAGCTCGCTCAAGGAAAAAAGCTCAGGAATCTTTGCCGGCCGACAATTGGCCGCATCGGCCGATGCCGCCGGAGCTAGTTGCGCTCAACAGCGTTTGGAGACATATGTCTCAGAATACAGTGGTTTTGCGACGTGTGTCACGCCCCACGGATAATTGACACAGATACTTTGAGCTTTGTGCATTCAGATGCATTCAGACATGCGCGAAACACGCGTCGAACTTGTTGCTCAATGCCTGCGTATCGATTGACGAGCCGATGGCGACGATCTGTGTGCGCGGCGTCCGATTGCCCCACTCATCCAGTTCAGATATCTCGGTGCGACGTCCGACAATCTGAAGGGCGATCCGCTTGTCCGGTGAGTCGGCGGCAAACACGATGCCTTTGCACCGGTAAATGGACGCCGGAAGTTCCTTCCGTACCATCTCCCTCAGAGATTTGAGCGACACCGGCCTATCGGACTCGTAACTCCAGGTCTCGAACAACCGGTCGTTGCCATCGTGTCCGTGA
>CBDUAB010001009.1:0-2302 GCA_965365045.1 uncultured Planctomycetales bacterium | reverse complement strand
TCATCACTCCTTGCTCGATATTCGATATTCAAATCCTCATGGCGATGCGCAACAATCGCATGACACTCTACATGCACTAAATCCTACAGGTTTCGGATGTGTTACCGGCCCAGTGTTCGCCCAGGCCGACATCCCATTGTCTCGTGAAAAAGACGGTTGTCCACGGCCCCACGGCTCCGGTGCGTCGTAGACAGCGGAAACCGTCGTCGAATCGCGCGTCGCCTCGGTCTTTGTGTCCGGGCGGTTGCGGAATGTGAGATCGCTTAGCGCCACATCAAAAAATGTTTCATCTTCACTTCGGCAGCTTGTGTCACCCCTCAAGAGCGGCAAGAATGCGTGAATCAAATCGCGTCGGTTGCTTGTGTAACGACGGGCTATACGCAGCAAATCCTTCCAACGACAAGGTGACCCAGCCATGAGACCGTACTACTTTCTGACCGCCGTTGTATGCGTGTTGCTTGTGGCCGCGACGACGGTTGCGAATGAGAAATGGACTTTCGAGGACGCCCAGGTTGGTAAGGCACCGCAGGGCTGGATCGCTGGCGAAACCGGCTCCAAGAAGGGGAAAGCCCCGAGGTGGGAAGTGAGGCAGGATGAGGGCCGTAACGTCCTCGCCCAGTTGGAATCGGGCGGCGCGAGAAGCGACTTTCCCGTCTGTCTCAAGAAAAACAGCTCGTTCAAAGAAGGCATGGTGAGCGTGCGTCTCAAGCCGATCTCTGGGAACGTGGACCAAGCCGGCGGCGTCGTCTTCCGGGCGAAGGACAAGGACAACTTCTACATCGTGCGGGCCAACGCGAAAGAAAACAACGTCAGCTTCTACTACCACCAGGATGGAAAGCGGACAACGATCAAGTACTGGGAGAACATCAAAGTGAACCTCGGCGAGTGGCACGAGCTCAAGGTCGAAGCGAAAGGCTTTACGTTCAAAGTGTGGTTGAACGACGAACTCGTCGGAGAGATCGAGGACACAAAGCACATCTTTCCCAGCGCCGGCATGGTGGGCGTCTGGACCAAGGCGGACTCCGTCACGTACTTCGACGACCTTACTATCGATGATGACGAATGAAGGAATTGCGTGATGAGAATTCATATTCATACGTTGTTCCTGGCTGTCGCACTGACGACCATCGGACAATCCGGTTGCTCCAACACACAACCTTCCTCGGATAAAGGCAAAGTGGTCGTTTATTCGTCGGTCGACGAGGTGTTTGCTGAACCAATCGGTAAGCAGTTCGAGCAAGAAACGGGCATCAAGGTGGAGTTGGTTCCCGATACCGAGGAAACCAAAAGTACCGGCCTGCTGAATCGCCTGATTGCGGAGAAGGAACGACCGCGAGCTGATGTGTTCTGGAGCGGCGATCCGGTACGAGCCGCGATCTTGAATTCCAAAGGCGTATCCGCGGCGTACAACTCCCCGGCCGCGGAAGGCTTGCCGGCCGAGTTTTCTGACTCGGAGCACCATTGGACCTGCTTCTCGGCCCGCGCCCGTGTCATCATCTACAACAAAGACTTGGTGGCCGAAGACGAGCGGCCGACTTCGATTTATGATCTGGCTGACTCGCGATTCAAAGGCCAGGCGTGCCTCGCGAATCCACTGTTTGGCACTACGTCGATGCACGCGGCTGCGTTGTTTCAAGCGTTGGGTGACGACGAAGCCGAGAAGTTTTTCCAATCGCTAGTTGCCAACGACGTGAGAATCCTATCGTCCAACGGCGAAGTGCGCCGGCGGGTGGCGAACGGAGAGTTCGCGATCGGACTGACCGATACAGATGACGTGAACGTGGCGATCCAGGAAGGCAAGCCTGTTGGCTTCGTGTATCCTGACGCGGACGGCATGGGAACGTTGGTGATGCCGAATGCGGCGGTGCTGATCTCCGACGGCCCCAACGGCGAGAACGGCAAGAAATTTATTGACTACTTGTTACGCGCCGAAACCGAATCCGCCCTAGCGCGCAGCGAGGCGGCCCAAATGCCGCTTCGCGCGGATGTCGTACTGCCGGACGGTTTTCCATTCGAGTCCGTGGCACAGCTCAAAGCCCTGTCGGTTGATTACGGCACGCTGGCCGACAAGTTGGAAGAAATTACCGGCGGCTTTCTCAAACAGTGGGTTGACGAGAACCAGTGAGCTTGATGGTGCGCCACGGCGGCAAACCGATTCTACGTTGGGTTCTCGTGGGCGCCGTGCTGTGCGTTGCCATCGGTCCCGCCTTGCCGCTCGTCGTCCTGGCGCTGGGCCAGGAGTCGACACGGCCGGTATGGACGGACGCGTTTAGAAAATCCGTGCAGAGCACGTTGTGGCTCG
>CBDUAB010001008.1:0-2304 GCA_965365045.1 uncultured Planctomycetales bacterium | reverse complement strand
TGGAGAAGTGCAACGTCGATCGCTCGACCGAATGACCGTCGGGCGTGGCGGGTAGTAACCTACAACCTGATTCACCCACGAGCAAGCTCGTGGGGGTTTCTTCAAATCAAAGACGAAGAGTTCGAATGCGCAACAGATTGGCCGCAACGACCTTGATGTTTTGTTTTCATCCCCAGGGCACGGATCTGCAGGAGTGGGTCAGTAAGTATTTGGGCGCATTGAAGAGGTGCCCTTGTGGTTGCGACCGCAACTTGGTACTATGCGATACGTAGTACTCGGTGATTGCAACAAATCCCGATGAACAAATCACGCTCTAGGGCAATTGATACTTAGCACGACGATGAGCACATGGGCCACTCAGTTACGTCGCGGGCTGGTTGAACTCTGCGTACTTGCATTGTTAAAAGGCGAAGAAGCGTACGGCTACGAGATCGTGGAAAGACTGAATGCGCAGGCAAACCTAGAGGTAAGCGAAAGCACCGTATATCCCATCCTTGCTCGCCTGCATCGTGAAAAACTTCTTGCGCAAAGAAGGGCAACTTCGTCAAACGGGCCGCCCCGGCGCTATTTCCGCCTAACACCGGCCGGACAAACTCATTTCGCGGAAATGATCGGAGAATGGGAGTCTCTGAACTCGTGCGTTTACCAGCTCACTCAGAAAGGATCATGACCATGGATTCCTTACCTACACTTCCCGCATCGCTTCGGCAACTTGTTGATTCTCGTCTCGATTCCATTGAGAGGATTCTTCTCAGCACAGATATTAGCAGAATCGAGCGTCGAGAAATCGTTCAGTCAGTCGAGGACCAGATACATGAATTGCTCGGCCGTCGGAACGAAGCAGAACCGACGCGCGAAGGTGTATTAGCCGTGCTGGCGATGATCGACCCACCCGAGGCATACCTTATTTCCGAGGAAAGTCCCCGAGGCCACCATCCACCACGCGACGCGATTGACTCCGACCCGCGCATCTCCGTTGAACCGGCGCGCCGATTAACGCCGCTTGCCGTGGTTTCTTGTGTCATGGGAGTGGTCTGTTTACTCAGCATTATATTGTGGCCAATTAGCGTTATCGCTGGAATGGCAGCGGCCATCTGCGGTTCGATCGCCCTTACGCAGATCTACTATTCGGATTGCGTAAAAGGAGTGTGGCTGTCGATTGTGGGCGTTTGTTCACCCGCCATTGCGAGGCTGATCTTGTTTGTTGCTATGGACGGCTTTTAGGCCACCGTTGCGATACAAGCTTGCCTACCAGCCCCTAGCCACAATGTTGTCATCGCAGCTAGGGGGTTTAAGACGCACGCCGGGCGGACGTCACTGCATCAACGACGGACTGCAACGAGGTTGGTGGCCACGACATCCAGCGTCTCTTCGTCCAGAAGAGATTCACTCAAAGAGTCAAATACATCGGCATCGGCACTCCTCACGGAGCGTCGCATGAGCCGAGTACGGCCATCTACATCATCCCGCTCGATCGACGTGAGTTGCGCGTCCATCCACGAGATGGTGTCAAATCCTTGGAACGACGCTGCCACCGAGAGATTATCCAGACCTCTTTCGTTCGAGACTGAATCAATCGCCTGTCGCGACGTGAACCCACGTATCGGATCGGTGGCCGGCGCAACTGCTGCCACCTGCAATGCCATCGCGGCCCTTGGCGAGCGTCCGTTGCCCTTCGGAGTTACCACGACCTTAAAGATCGTCGTCGAACCGCTAACCTCATGTGCGACTGCCAGCAAGGGCGTTCCGTTAGGGCTGTCCGCGGCCGAGATGAATGCAAGTCCCTCGGGCCCCAAATCTCCCAAGCCTCTTCCCTCGGGATCACGACCCCATTTGCGTGTGTTGAAATAGGTTTCAAACGTTGGGGCAAGCGGGTCCGTCACGTCATAAACAACAACCCCTCCGATCCGTTCCAACCCGATGAACGCGTAGGTACTGTCGCCGATTTTGCCGGTCACGACCGACTCAGGCTCGGGGCCTTTGTTGTCACTGCGATTATCAAAGGAATCGTTTTCGTCGTTCGTCGAATTGAATCTGTTCTCTGGACTCGACGTGACCTGCTCAAGCTGATCGCCCGAGTCAAAGACCAGATTGCCGTTGGCGTCCCAAATCGAGAAGCTGCGTCCACCATAGGCGAAGAGCTGGTCGAAATCGCCGTCGCCGTCGATGTCGCCGTCGATTGTGGAAACTCCGAGTCGTCCGATGGCTTCATTTTCTTGAAGGTCTTCGGCATTGGGAAAAACGTTGGGATCGAGCGTTAAATCCTTGATTCGATCGTCCTCTTTGCGGGCGTCGCCTTCATTC
>CBDUAB010001007.1:0-2305 GCA_965365045.1 uncultured Planctomycetales bacterium | reverse complement strand
GCTTCCGCGGGATTGACATCGAGCGAATGCAGTGCCTTGGTGGCTTGTATTCCAAGCACGGTCAAGACGAGCACGGTTGCGACCACCATCACACTAGCGATTGACCACCAATGCCGTGTCGTGAATCGCTTGAATTCGAATCCAACAAGGCCCGAGGGGAGTGGTTCACGCGATGGATGCTGAACATGGGCTAAGCATTGTTCCAGGTCGCTGGCGACTTCCGCCGCGGAATCATACCGATGTTGCGGCAATTTGGCGTGGAGTCGTTGGACGACTTTGCGAAGCCAATTCGGAAGCTCCGAGTTGATGTCCGTGATCACCCGCGGCTCGGAGTCAGCGATCCGCCGCAAGACACCGTAGCTCGATTCTGCTCGGAACGGGGCGTGACCGGCGCACATTGCATAAATCACACTACCCAAGCTAAACAGGTCGCTACGTTGATCCACCGTGTCGCCGCGAGCTTGTTCCGGTGACATGAATTGTGGAGTTCCCACGATCGTGCCGGTTCGAGTCAAACTGGCATCGTCTGCCGCTCGGGCCAATCCGAAGTCAGTGATTGTGACACGCTCGACGCCGTCAGCCAGCAAGATATTGGCAGGCTTCACATCACGATGAATTAGCCCTTGTGCGTGCGCGGCGGACAGTCCGGCGGCGACCTGCGTGGCGATTCGCAAAATCTCCTTGAGTTCCAGGGGGCCTTGGTCGTCAAGACGCTTTTGCAAAGACTGTCCTTTCACATACGGCATCACCAAGTACGGCAGTCCCATCGCCTCATCGACTCCGTGAATAGCGATCACGTTATCGTGCACGATCGCGGCGGCCGCCTGTGCTTCTCGAGCAAACCGCGTGCGCGCCGCGCCACTGGTGGCCAAATGCGGTGCTAACACCTTGATCGCAACAAATCGATTGAGCGATGGATCAAGTGCCTTTAAGACAACACTCATTCCACCGGCCCCTACTACGCCAGCGACCTCGTAGTTACCAATTCGGCCGAGCATTTGCGGATCATCGGTCGGCGCCAGCAGGTTCACGACATTCTGCACCGCGGCGGGCAAGGACGTTTCACCTGCATCACTTACCCGTGAGCTCGGGTTGTTAGGCCACATATCAGCGCGGGTATCGACGTGCGCAAGTTTCTCAAAGTCATCCGGTTGGTCAGGCAACATCCGAGTCGCCTGATCCCACCAAGTACGATCGGCGACTGTGTCGTGCAGACGACCACAACAAGTGTTGCACGATTCCAAATGCTGTTCGAACTCCAGCTCTTCGACTTGCGTGAGTTCGTGTTGCAAGAATTGCTGGATCCGTAGTTCGTTACACTTCGGCATCGTTGTAATCCTGCACTCTTTGTTTCATGAACTGCATCACTCGACTGCGAGCCGTATAAACCGCGCCCACGGAGATCTCTAACTCCTCCGCAACCTGCCCGGCAGATTTGCCTTCGACGGCAGTTTGCCAAAAGGCTTGCCACGTCGATTCGGCAAAGGTTTCGGCGGCTCCGGCAGCCGCCCAACGAAAGACTTGCCTGCGATGCTCCAGAGTCAACTCCGCTTCACTAACGTCAACTGCGGCGCATTCGGCGGTGATCTCATGCGATGTAATGCCGCCTATCGCGGAGTCGGGTCTCGTTCGACGCAACTCGTCGACCAATGTGTTGTTGCAAATAGTAGTCAACCAAGTTCTGAATCGTGCTCGTGACTGACTTGGGCGAAAGTTCGGAATCGCGGCGGCAACCTTAAGCAGCACTTTTTGAGAAACGTCCTGGGCGTCGGCATCCTGCCAACCACGGCGTCGCGCAATTCGGTAAATTAGCGGCCGATAAATCTTGCTGAATTCGTCCCAAGCGTCCTGGTCGCGCTGTTGAACGCGGACGAGCAAGCTGTTTCGAGTTTTCGGTAGATCTTGCACTGCGACGGCCCCTCTACAGATTACACGCAATGTCGGCTCGAATCTGTCAGCTTTCTCGCAAGATTTTTGGCTAATAATAGACAGATTGAAAATGAGTCTGACTTCGTTTTGGTAGTTTAGGATAATTTCAAGTTCGCCTAAGTCGCCGAAACGAAGGCAGACTTCATTCCTACGTTTCCATTACAAGCAGGAGTTGGTCGACGAGCAACGACGCTTCTGCAAGTCCCGGATTATTGGGAATCTCGTTCCTCATATCACGGAGCAACTTCTGGGGCCAATGACAACGTAATGCTGGGAACCAGCACGAGTTGCGACGAACATGACAATAGATTGTCGACGGTGATATGGGGCGAATTCGTCCCCATATTCAGTTTGCGATCGAAAAGCCCCCGCTTTT
>CBDUAB010001006.1:0-2313 GCA_965365045.1 uncultured Planctomycetales bacterium | reverse complement strand
GGGGAACATTTTCTATCTCTGGAACGGCACGGTTCCCGACATGCCGCACGAGCCGAATCGCAGCCAGGCAGTCCCTGCTAATCGGTCGTCGGATATTTGGACCGAGTTTCACTCCATCGATCACCTACCCCAATTGCTTAATCCCAAGGGCGGTTACGTGCACAACAGTAACTCACCACCCTACCTGACAAACCTCAACGCACCGCTGGATCCGGCGAACTTTCCAGCGAGCTTCCCCAGCAACCGTTTGAATCTTCGCAGTCAGCACAGCCTGCAGCTCATTCACAACGACAAGTCGTTTAGTCTCGAAGATATTCGCGACATGAAGTACAGCATGCGGATGCTGCTTGCTGATCGTGTAAAAGACGACTTAATTGCTGCCGTGAAGGCCACCGATCCAGAGGGTGAACTCAGCGAAGCGGCCAAGTTGCTCGAAAGATGGGACAACACCGTCTCTGCCGAGAGCCGCGGCGGCCTGCTGTTTGAAACCTGGTGGCGGCGTTATTCACTCGACGGTCACGGGGGATACGCCGTTCCTTGGAATCCCGATGAACCAATTTCAACTCCGCGTGGGCTGGCAAACAAGGATTTGGCCGCAAGGACGCTTCGGCAGGCATTGGAGGAAACCACCACACGCTACGGTCGATGGGACATCGCCTGGGGTGACGTGCATCGCATCCGCCAGGGCAACGTGGACCTTCCCATCGGCGGAGGCAGTGGACGATTGGGGTGCTTTCGAGTGGTTGGCTTTCGTAGAGATTCCGACGGCAAGCTGATAGTCAGCGGTGGCGATAGCTGGGTCTTTGCGGTAGAGTTCGCCGAGACGCCGCGCGGCTACACGATCATCGGCTACAGCGAAAGCGAAGTCGAAGGCTCGCCTCATTTCAATGACCAAGCGGAACTCTATTCCGCTAACACCATGAAGCGAGCTGCATTTACGGAAAAAGAAATCCAGGCACAGCTCCAAAAGAGATATCATCCCGGTGAGGAGTGAGATGGGATTGACTGCACGCCCAACACTATTTCTTTAGGTGTTCGTCATACCACTCAATCGCCAGCCTCTGTGCGCGAGCGCGTTCCTGGCGGTAGATGCCGTAGTGTTGAATTCCTTCGACCACAACCAGCTTCTTAGGCCCCTTGGCTCGTTTGTGTGCGAGGATTCCATGATCTGCGTTATCGAACAACTCTTCTTTTTCGGCGATCACGAATAGCATGTGACGCAGTGGGGTGCCTTGCCGGCGTTGTGTTCGTGTGCTTTGGCAAGACACAATGCTCGCCATTCAAGGTTGCGATGAGACAACAGCGTGTCCATTCCCTTGCGGAAATACCCATACGCGAGCAACACCTGGTCAAATCCGCCGGTGGAGACCATTTTGTAAACATCCTCAAAGGCGACGTGCGTCGTCAATCCGATGAATCGGAACAGCTTCTCGTCCCGCAGTTTGAGCAGCTCAGCGTGAATTTTCATGGCGCCACGGAACCCAATCGCTTCGATGGTGGGGCTGTGTATCTGGGCCAGGTCAATGTAGTCCGTGCCAAGCTGGTCAAGGGACGTCTCCAGACTTTTGCGCACCGAATGCGGACTGTACACGGCTACCTTGGTCGCGATGAACGCATCCTTGCGGACGTCCTTCAATCCTCTGCCCACAATGGACTCACTCTCCTCATACACGCGGGCGGTGTCGAAATATCGGACTCCTCTATCGTAGGCGTACCCATAGTATCCAAACGATTGCCAAATATCACCGGACTGCGCGGGTGACTTGATGGCAATCACTGAGTACGCTTAGGCGTGAGTCACGCACCCGAAGCAATCACCTTATGAGACACCCGCATTTAAACGATTCAATGGCGAAGCGAAGTAGCCGAGGAACAAGATGAAGATCGTGGTCTGCTACCTTGGCCTGTTTTTCTTTGTACCGGCGTTCTCGGCGGAAACCGCATCGGCGCAGTCACGTCCCAATGTTCTGTTGATTGTGTCCGACGACCAAGCCTGGAGCGACTATGGATTCATGGGGAATAGCCGAGTTCAAACGCCTCATCTGGACCGCTTAGCTTCGCAGAGCCTTGTGTTTACTCGCGGGTACGTGACTTCGCCGCTTTGCCGGCCGTCGCTGGCATCTATGGTTTCTGGCCTTCATACCCATCAACATGGAACGACTGGCAACGATGTTTCGCCGGCGCGGGGTGCGCAGCGAGAACGAGAAGGACGATCGCAGATCGACGCATTTAATTCGCGATCCAGTTTGGTTTCTGACTTGGTGGCCAGTGGATATGTCGCGTTTCAATCCGGAAAATGGTGGGAAGGATCGT
>CBDUAB010001005.1:0-2313 GCA_965365045.1 uncultured Planctomycetales bacterium | reverse complement strand
ATTTGGTACTTACATTAGTTTGGGAATGGCATTGCTGGGCGTGGGGCTGGCAATCGGGGGTTTGATGCAGGCCGAACGAAAGAAGGTGTCGGCCGTGTTGGGGTTCATCTTAAATGGTCTTATCTTGCTCGCGGGCTTGGGAGTGTTCTGTATGAGAAGTTGAACGACTTGAGGGTTTGTTAGCACCAAATGCGGACTTGGTGTTTAGAGTTGCGCCAAACGCTCGCCACAGGCTAACCGGCTTTGGCGCCGAGGTAGCGCCGAAATGACTCCGCACGGCAGCGACTTTCGTCAAGAGAATTCGCCCACAAAATCTGCGCGACGAACAATAACCTACATCGGTCGATGCCGCCTCAGCGTCTAAATGCGTCGTAGGGAATAGAAGGTTTGGTGCGTAAGTGGATGGGACCGCCGCGGCTGAGCGCAACCACCAAGTAACCGAGGTCGATGTAACCGACATCGCGAAGGAAGCCGCGAAATTCGCATTGATGTCGTTCGGACGGTCGTGGCGACCAATTTTCGATATCCTGGTGCGTACACACCTCGCGGTCTTCGTAAACTCAGTCTTGGAGCGTCAATATTTCTCGACCATTCTTACTCATAATTGCGACAAAAGTCGCTGCGTCGATATCGGCGCGAACGAAGTGAACGCTTCCGTCACAGAATACCAGGTTCGCTCCCCCGGGATGAAAACTGAATGTCTCTTCATTCGCTCCGCAATTTACCTTGCTCCATGGGCATTCGGCTGGGCCACCGATTGGCGTTTGGTTGTTGTTGACAAGCGTATCGACGTTGAACGCGTTATCCGGGTCTGCCCATGCCCAAGATCGACGATTTACAGGGGTTCCGTCGTCCATGCTTTCTGTCTTAATCACCATGAAGCCTCCACGATCGACGTCAACGCGACCAGCGTCTTCTGCGATGGCAACCGTTTTGCTGGCTCCATCGACGATCGACTTGATGCGGCGATCTGAGTCGCCATTGAGCGCACACTTGAAGCGAGGTTGATCGGGGTCGCCACTAAGACCCGGCTTCACGGTGACCGGGGCCGAGTAGTCAGTGTACCCGTAGCCTTCTGCATCCTGATTGCCGGTCCGGCCAGCTGTTGACGGACAGACAAAAGTTGAGATTCCCTGCTTGGACGCTTGCTGGTTCGTTGGGGCAACTTGTGAAGGTTCAATGTCGTAACGGTATTGCAAGTTGAAAAGGTCGGCCGCAGCGGTCTCTTCGAGGAAAGGCAAGATATACGTCTGCACGGAATGAGATGCGTCAGCTTCACTTTCCAACCGACGGCGATTGGTGAAGAACACATTCTGACCAGCGTTGGGACCGCTGCCTCCACGCTTTGCCTGTCCAGCGCTGGGGAGCCGTCGGTGGGTCGATTCGTAATTGAACAATCCCAACCCCATTTGCCGCATATTGTTTGTGCAAGCAGCCTTTCTCGCTGCCTCCCTTGCCGAATTAACGGCTGGCAGCAGCAAGGCCACTAAAATGGCGATAATTGCAATCACCACCAACAACTCAACCAGAGTAAACGCTTTGCGAGAAAAAGTATTTATTGAGGACATAGCTACCTCACAAGCTTCCTGGATACGTGAAAAGACCGCCACAGCTCGCCCACAGTGCCTACGTAATCACCAATCCAAGGCAGTAGCGATGCCGAAGGCGATTGGATGCACTTGTTACAAGAAGCTCGCCGCAGAAAACGGCAGGAGTCAATCAGTACCGAGCAACGTACACGCGCCGCCTGATTGACTTAGAAAGTCATGTGAATCCGGCGCTGAAAGTGGTGGTTCGGTTTGACATCGTACTAGAGATGAAGAGTGCTACTCATTCTCTTGGGAATATATGCTTCAGTGTTATTTTGTCAATGCCACGTGCACCGCTTGATGGGCGCGCGCTCATTTTCGATGGCGTGTTCGATGTCGCGCCTTGTTTCTCCATGCCCACTGTTTGCTGATCCTATCTCGCCGGCGATTATCGTTCTGTGGCGTGAATTACATTTCCTCATGACATGTCGACTCTTCTCCCGGGAAGAAGAACTAGGAAAACCCGTCCGTCCCGAAAACGTGAAGGGTCTACGAATTCGGATGACTCTTTGGTGCCCTAGACCTCGCGCGACGCATGTTCACTAGATACTCGCCCAACGAAGAGCATTAGTTCGATGCTGAACTTTGGCTGCTGTGGCGCGAAACCGGTCCCAATGACGTGTCACTCGACGCCAGCGATTCAAGAAAAAAGCGTCAGGGAAAATCTGCTCGCTTTTTTTCGCTGCGTAGGCCGATGCCGCCGACGCAGTTTCGCGGATGTGCC
>CBDUAB010001004.1:0-2318 GCA_965365045.1 uncultured Planctomycetales bacterium | reverse complement strand
TGATTGGCTGTTCTGGAATACTCGGCCGCCCTGGAATACTCGGCCGCTCTGGAATACCGGGTCGCTCTGGAATACCGGGTCGCTCTGGAATACTCGGCCGCTCTGGAATACCCGGCCGCTCTGGAATACTCGGCCGGTCTGGAGTAATTGGCGGCTCTGTGGGCCGCGTATCCGGGCGGACGTCACGGTTGCCCGGTCGGTCATTTGGCCGGTCGCCCTCCGGCAAGTTCAAAAAACTGCCAAGCTCGCCTGTCGAAGGCCGTGCGTCACCACCTAGTCGAGTTGACGAGCGACCGTCTTCCCTGAGTGGTCGTTGCGAGCCAGTTCTTGGGCCCCGATAAGCGCCCGCGGGCCTCGACGGGTACGATGGGCGTGCTGCCGACCTACCGGAGGCACCCATACCGGATCTTTGGCTCATGGATGGACTCCGATGGACGCCCGCTCCCCGGTAACCACCGCCACCGGCGCGACCACCCCCACGCCCTCCGCGACCCAGCGCACTGTCTGCCGCATAAGTGCCCATGCAAATCAAGACCAGCATGAATAGCAACCGCTTCATGGCTTGCTCCCCGAATGTTGGATTTTCAACGGTGACTTCTTAGCATGAATGTCGTAACTCACACGTTCGAATCAATTCATTTACGGATGACGGTGACCGGGTCGATGTTTGGCTGGATCTCTCCGTCGATCTCCCGGCCGATCACCTCCAAGCGAAACGTGTTTTCATCGATCGGCGTAATAATGCGAATCGCGGAGGCCCGTTCTCCGTCGTGAAAAACGTGGTGGGCCTTGACCATCCAGCGGTCTCCATCCCGGCTCCAGATGCCTTCGCCAAATCCGCCCTCGGAATCGAACACCCACGCCCGAATCTGTTTGGCGATGGGATCCCATCCGATGACCTGGGTGCCGGCAACATCAATTTGGTCCTTGATTCGCACCGTAAACGAACGGCTGATGAAACTGTTGTTTGCAGTCCACTCACACTTTGTTTCGATAGTGGCATCATCGTCCCGATCGACCCATTCACCGATCATCCACTGCAGTTCCTTTAGGTGTTCGTAATTCGACGGCGTCGACGGGATGACTGTCTCCCGCACGCTTTCAATTTTCCACTGATCGTTTTGTTTGACGTGAATGGCAATATAGCTCGTTTCACTGGGTGGCATGCCGAGACGTGTGACGAGCGCCGTGCCTTCCTCAACGGCGACCGTGGGGGCAAGCATCCGGATCGACGGCTCATATACCTCAAGATGTTGCTGGCCGTCTGCCTCGGCAAAGTATTCCCGCAGGGACTCCTGGATCGCTACGCGCCCTTTGAATCGCTCTCCGGACGGATTTAGCCACTCGCCATTTTCCGACCAATGTGCCGCGACTGTCGCCGCGTCGCTACGATTGAAAGCGTCGACGTAAGTCTGCACGGAACGTCGAATCATCGTCTCATCCAAATTCGACGACTGATTATCCCCCGTTTCTTGTTCCTGGGCTGGGAGTTGTTGACACGCGACGAGCCCCAATAGGACCATGAATGTTGCGAGTCGCTTCATCGTTGCTCACCTCTCCAAAGGGACTATGACCATATCTATGTCAGTTACGTATTCATACCCATTATCAGCCGGTCAATGGATAACTCCATCGTAACTTCAAAATTGCAGCTATTCAGTAGAATGTCAACTTTTTTAGCGCCGTCTGCACGACCCATCTCACCGTGCTCGCGGCAATTGCGATTGGAGGATTGTGTGCGGGCGTCCTTGACAGACTAGCTCGCAACGTTTTGAATCAGAAGTGCCACCGCAACACGATTTCGCGAAAGTGAGGCATTTCGTTTTATGTGGCGGCCAATCAATTAATCTAGCTGATTAAGGTGAAGGGACAAATCATGACCGACGATCGAAGTCAATTGGATGCGCTTGTCAGTAGCTTGAAAAAACAGCGTGACGAACTGGCGTTGCAGATTCATCTTGGCAAGGCCGAAGCTCAGGATGAATGGGACAAGCTCACGGCCAAGTTGGATGAGCTGACCAGCGATTATGATCCGTTAAAGGACGCCGTATCGGAGACCGCCGACAACATGTTCAGCGCGTTCAAACTTGTGGCCGGTGAGGTACAAGAGGGGTTCGACCGGATCCGCAAAGCGCTGTAGTCCGTTCTAAGCTGCCCGTTTTGCTATTTGGCGAACCGGATTGTCAAAGTCATCGTACGCGGTGAGTTTGTAGTGGCAGAAAAGGCGCCGGCGTAATCCCGATGAGACTAGAACAACTAACAAAGATCGATCAAAACGCAAATCGAAGAAAAGGAAAATTGCTCTTGACCGAGACGAC
>CBDUAB010001003.1:0-2320 GCA_965365045.1 uncultured Planctomycetales bacterium | reverse complement strand
GTTGTGCCTCAGAACGACGTTTTCTCATTTGTGATAAGTTGTATCGCGACGCCACTGCGGGCCTCACGGCCCCCGTTCGCCTGCAAGTTCATTGGAAGGGAGACTCGGCGACCGAAGAATCTTCCAAATACTTGTCGCGGATAAACTGTATGGCATGCGAAGCATACCAAGCGGCAAGTATAACTTATAGAGCGGGTAAGTGATCAGAGGGTAATCAAGTGACCGAACGCAAATTTGGCGGGTTGATTCTATGTGGCGGAAAGAGTCGCCGCATGGGTCTTGACAAGGCTTCACTTCCTTTTGGCGACGAGACGATGTTGGCGCGTGTGGCTCGTCTGCTCGCGCAAATCGTCGACCCGCTTGTCATCGTCGCGGCGCCGGATCAGGAGCTGCCCGCGGTGTCCGTGCCGGTGACCGTTGTTTTTGATCGAGCGAAAGACCAAGGGCCATTGGAAGGCTTGGCTGCCGGGATCGAAGCGCTTTCGGACCAAGTTGACGCCGTGTATGCGACGAGTTGCGATGTGCCATTACTAACAGTTGATTTCGTCCGTTTTGTGATTGACTGCCTGGCCGATCATGACGTCGCGGTCCCCAAAGACAGTCGACACTTCCACCCATTGTCCGCCGTATATCGTGTGAGCGTGTTGGCTCACATCGAATCGCTGTTGTCGCAAGCTCGGCGGCGACCCGTCTACTTATTTGACGAGGTGGACACCTTGGAGATCCCAACGGCCGAATTGGCGGCGGCGGACCCAGAGTTGCTTTCATTGCGTAACTTGAATTGCCCTAAGGACTATATCGATGCGTTGGGCATGGCAGGACTTCCAGTACCCAGCGACTTGGACGCCACGTTTGCATCGTTGAAGTCAAATCATCGGGAATAATCGCGCTATCCGTTGCAAAAAGATTCCACTGCCCTTTTCTTGGAACAAGCGACGGATTCGGTAATTTTACATTGACCGAATTTAATGATCGCTTAGAATGAAAGTTCTGGGGCGCATGTTCTTTCTGTAGGCACAGTCGTTGCCTGAGAATCCGTTTCCGAACGTACGAATTCCATTGTTTTTTGCAGCAGTGGAAAAAACCTTTGGCTATCGCTTTAAAAACTTGTCGATTTTCTCATCGTGTCTGTGCGCCAATCGGTAACTGACTGTCATATTAGATCGAGGTAAAGATGAAGGCTTGGAGTCGTTGGATTCGCCGTCACACGTCGAAGAAACAGATTAAGAACCACCGCAGCCAATTGCGCAGTGAATTCCTGGAACCAAGACAATTACTCGCGGGTGACTTGCTTCAGACGTCAGTTCTTGACGTTACGGACAACAACGTCGTTTCCGCCATTGTCGGTTCGAGCGTCCCAACGAATACTCCACGCGCGGCGTTATCGGTGAATGCCGGCAGCGACCTGGGGATTGAAATCGATACGGGTGAAAATCGCCTAAATATCAGCACCAAGAAGTTTGCCAACGCCACGATCGCAACGCATAGCGACGGAAGCTTCATTGTCGTACGGCAACAAGCGCCTGCCAAAGGAGGTACGTGGGACCTCATTGGCCAACGATATGACGAGGACGGAAATCGGATTGGCAAAGCGTTCCGCGTGAATCATTTCCAAAAAAATGACCAAATCAACCCTCAGATCGCCATGGACTCCGATGGTAGTTTTACCGTTGTCTGGCAGTCGAATACCGTCAAGAAACGTGGTTGGCAGATTAATGCCCGTTCATTCAGTGCCGATGCCGAGCCCACTCGGCGGGAAAGGATCATCAACATTGGTAGGTCTGGCCAGAACCCCACCGTGGCTTATGTGAACGACGGTGAATATGTGGTCGCGTGGAATGGTCCTGGCCGCAGAGACGGCTCCGGTATCAATGCTCGACGCGTCGATGGCTTTATTCGTATTGGCAGTGAGATTCAAGTGAACCAAACTACCAAAGGCAAGCAGCAGAGACCTTCGATTACGGCGACGTCCGAGGGTGGATTCATGGTCGCCTGGGATGGCAGAGGTAAAGGCGACAAAACAGGAATCTTCATGCGCGAGTTTGACGGATCCGACGCCCGCGTTGGTGGCGAAGTGCGTGTCAATTCCGACACGAGCCGAACCGACGAATCTCCCCAGATTTCGATGGACGATGAAGGCAACTTTGCGGTTGCCTGGCAACATGAAACAAAAAAGAACAAATTTGATGTGCATGCTCAATCGTTTTCGGCGGATGGAAGAAAAAATGGCGGTGTTGTATTGGTGAACGCGACAGTCGCTGCGAACCAATCTAATCCAACTATCACACACCTCAACAACGGTGACTTTGTTGTTGCCTGG
>CBDUAB010001002.1:0-2330 GCA_965365045.1 uncultured Planctomycetales bacterium | reverse complement strand
GATCGACGAGATCATTCGTGCGACCAGCGAAGCTTTCCTTGGCTTGACCATTGGCTGTGCGAGATGTCATGACCACAAGTTCGATCCGATCTTGCAGCGTGACTACTACGCTTGGTATGCGACGTTTGCTGGAGTCCGTCATGGCAGCCGCGTCGTGGCCACGGCGCAAGAGAAAGCGGCTCACGCAGCCAAGGTCAAACCGCTGTCCCAACGCCGAGATGAGCTGACGAAACAGCGCGACGAGCTGAACAGCGCAGTCATGAAGCGTGCGCAAGAGCGGGCGGCGGATCATGAAAAGACTTGGAAACGTGAGCCGGCCAATCGCCAAGGGACAGAGGAAATCTTTCCGCCGGTTGAGGCACGATTTGTCCGGCTCGTCTCCGAGGGGCAGGATGCTGACCCGAAAAACGTCAACCGCTTTGGCATCGATGAGTTCGAAGTGTGGTCGGCCGAAGCGAAACCTCGCAACGTCGCGCTGGCGGCCGCTGGCGCGAAGGCCAGCGGCCCAAGCCGAGCGATCGAGGATTTTCCTGGCGCGTATGGTCCGCAGTTGGCAATCGACGGCAAAACCGGCGCTCGATTCCTGGCGACGGGTGGCCAGTTGACGATCGAACTCGCCGAGCCAACGCGTATTGATCGCGTGTTCTTCTCGAGCGCTCGGGACAAGGCCAAACCGGAATCTCCTGAGTTCGTCTTCGTCTCGGATTATCGCATTGAAGTTGGGACCGATGGAAAGACTTGGTCGGAAGTGGCAAACGGTCGGGACCGAAAACCGGTGAATCCGGCGCACCGCGACAAACGTCTGCGAGAATCAGAGATCACGCAGGAAGACCGCGCCCTCAAAACGCAACTCAACCAACAGATCGCCGCCGTTACGCGACAGATCAACACCGTTGCGCCGTTGCGCATGGTGTGGGTTGGAAATCGAGTGGCCGCCGACGCCAAAGGACCGTTCCACGTTTTTATTGGCGGCAGCCCACAGCGGAAAGGCGATCCGGTTGTTCCGGCCAGCTTATCCGTTTTCAATGTGGAGTGGCCTGCTCGCTCCGCGAGCAGGAATTCCGACTCGCGGAGCGAGTCGGCCACACTCAGCGAGACGAAACCTGCTCGCGGAGCGAGCGGTCCACCTTACCAACTACCGCCGGACACACCGGAAGCCCAGCGTCGTCAGACGCTGGCCGATTGGATCGTGCATCCGCAAAACCCGCTTACGCCGCGAGTACTCGCCAATCGATTGTGGCATTACCACTTCGGCACGGGACTGGTCGATACGCCCAGCGACTTCGGCTACATGGGCGGCCGGCCGACGCATCCGGAACTGCTCGACTGGCTGGCAGCATATTTAATCGCTGACGATTCGGCAACTGGAAAACGGCCGTCAAGCGGTATGGGTTGGCGACTGAAACCGATGCACAAATTGATCATGATGTCGCGGACCTACCGTCGATCGAGCGACTATCGCGAATCGGCTGCGAAACTGGACAGCGACTCGCGGCTGCTATGGCGATATCCGTCGCGGCGACTGTCGGCGGAAGAGATCCGCGACACGATGTTGTCGGTCTCCGGCAAGCTGAACACGCAGATGGGCGGACCGGGCTTTCGGTTGTACCGCTACCTGCAGGACAACGTTGCCACGTACGTCCCGCTGGACGAGCATGGACGGGATACCTATCGCCGAGCCGTCTACCACCAAAACGCCCGCGCCGCGCGCACCGATCTGATGACCGACTTCGACCAACCCGACTGCGCTTTCTCGACGCCAAGGCGAGCGGAAACCACCACACCGCTGCAGGCGCTCACCACGCTGAACCACAACTTCACACTCGACATGGCCCGCTCGATGGCCGAGCGACTCAAGCAAGAAGCCGGCGATGATCCCAGGGCGCAAGTCCGACGGGCTTACGCGCTCTGCTACCAACGTCAACCGACTGAAGACGAAACAACCGAATGCGTCAAGGTGGTCGAACAGCACTCGCTCGCCGCCTTGTGCCGCGTGATTCTCAATACAAGTGAGTTGATCTATGTTCAGTGAACGTGCGAATGGCGCCGGCCTTGATCGTCTTTGGATTGATGTCAGATCCCTTGGCGGGAATGTGCCGCGTGCCCCGTTTTGCGGGGGAAGCGGCGCCAGGAAATCCAACGGCGAGAGGATCTGATAATTCCGCCTGGCGGCGCGCTTGCAGGCCGTCTCCACCCGGGTCGGGGAAGGAGCGGCACGACGCCTTCTCCGCCTTGTAGATCACCTGCCCCTTGTCGCTCACCTTTACCAGCCGAGCCAAACTAAACGGACACTGCGTCGTGTACTGCACCAGGCGCTCGATCCCCTCTTG
>CBDUAB010001001.1:0-2333 GCA_965365045.1 uncultured Planctomycetales bacterium | reverse complement strand
GCCACCGATCCAGGTATACAGATCAGCCACGCGAGCGAAAATGTGGCTGAGCGGTAAAAAGCATAGCCGCAGATCCCCTTCCTCATCGCCGAATTGCTCCAGCACACCGAGCACGTTAGAGACAATGTTTCGATGCGACAGCATGACGCCTTTCGGTTCGCCGGTCGTACCGGATGTGTAAAGAATCGTGGCCAGGGAATCGGCAGTCACATCGTCCGCTGCCTGCCGCGCCAGCTCACTACCAATCTCCACTGCGTCGTCGCCAGCCAATGGTCGCCATTGGCGGACCGCCTGGCCACACAACTGCGCGTCCACTTCGTCATGAGACAGTATGTTGACGTCATCCGGGAAGTCTGATTCAACTGCGTGAAATTTTTCGATTTGCTCCGCGCCTGAAACGACCGCCAACTTGGCGCCACTGTGCCGTACTTGATAGATGGCTTGGGGAGCTGATAGTGGCGCGTGCATGGGAACATGGATCGCCCTGCACATCTGAATTGCCACATCAGTAACAATCCACTCGTAACGGTTTTCAGACCAATGCGCCACACGATCGCCCGGCGCTATGCCAAGCGACCGAAAGACGGCGGCAGCCCGGTACACATCGTCCGCCAGCTCATTCCACGTGGTGCCCTGGTAGGCGCCGTAGCGCTTGACATGAATGGCCGTTTCGGGGCCGGTGCGCGCGACACGATCAATAAACAGACTGGCAATGGTTTCTATGTTCGATGACGACATGGATCTCCATCCGTAACTCCCGACGCACCGTCATGCAGACCTTCTGGACGTCAGAATGCGCCGATAGATCAGTTTCTGTATGCCCTTCATACCAAGAATTCGGTGCTCCGTGTACACTAAATGACCGATCACGATTCCGGAACGCGTGTTGCGAATTACTAATGTCTAAGGACTAATGACTAAGGAATGACTAATAACAAACGCCCAAAGTGCGTGCAAAAACAAGCCGTAAACGAGAGGATTCCACGCAGATGTTTATTGGTCATTAGGCATTCGGATTTAGTTAGACATTAGTCATTAGGCCTTAGTCATTTTCCCCAACGGTTCCCAGGATCGCACACGAAATTGGGGAAATTGCCGTAAAAAACGATCTTATCGCCCAATTAAGGAGGTCCGCCCCGTGCAACAGCCACCGCTACGTTTCGTCTTCGTTACCATCCTGGTGGTTGCTTTCCGTTGCGAAACTTCGGCTCAGGCGGCGGAGTTCATCGAACACGAGGTCCGCGAAATTGAAGGATGGCGGGTTCATATTGACGTTCAACTGCTGAACGACAAGGAGGGACCTGGTGCCGACGCCCTCCGTTTGTTGGCTAACAAACTGTTCGAACTGAAACTCATCCTCCCGGCGGACAAGATCGAAAGACTCAAACAGGTGCCGATCTGGATCGACCTGGATCATCCGCTTAAATCGATGCAGTACCACCCTAACGCGGGCTGGTTACGCAAGCATGGATATGACCCGGCGATGGTTCAATCGGTTCACATTCCGCGTGCTCAGGGTCTGATCGACGAGATCCGTAAGAACCGCCAGCCGTCGGTCGTTTTGCACGAATTAGCCCACGCTTACCACGATCGCGAGCTGGGCTTTGACGACGAGCGAATCCGCCAGACTTTTGATCAAGCCGTGCAAGCGAAACTGTACGATTCCGTCTTGATCGTCGATGGACACATGACACGTCATTACGCGCTGTCGGATCACAAAGAGTACTTTGCGGAGATGACCGAAGCGTTTTTTGGCACCAACGACTTCTATCCTTTCGTGCGGGGCGAGCTAAAACAACACGATCGGCGCACCTATGAGCTATTGGCAGACATTTGGGGAGTCAAGCCGTGAGGCGATTGCCGTTCCCAGCACCGTTGTCGTTCTCTTTCAAGACGCCAAAGATGACGAGCGCCGCTACAAGACTCATCACACTCGTTCAAAGACAGTCGCTATTCCTTGACCGACACCGATGCACATCGTGGCCAAACCAAGATTCGCACCGCGATCCATCATCGTGTGAATCAACGTCGTCGAGATCCTTGCGCCGCTGGCGCCCAGCGGATGTCCAATAGCGATTGCGCCGCCTCGCACGTTGACTTTTTCCTCGTCTAGTTTCAACATCCGCAGGCAAGCCAGTGACTGCGCCGCGAACGCTTCGTTGAGTTCCACCAGGTCGATGTCATCAAGCTTAATGCCGGCGCGTTTGAGGGCTTTCTTAGTAGCGGGTACGGGACCGGTACCCATGACCGCGGGCTCGACTCCAGCCACGGCGGTCGCACGAATACGAACAAGCGGTTTGAGTCCCAGATCCTTAGCCTTGCCAGCGGACATT
>CBDUAB010001000.1:0-2339 GCA_965365045.1 uncultured Planctomycetales bacterium | reverse complement strand
GCATCACCGTTAAGGTACGGTTCGGCAAAACCGTTTTCCATGGCTGCGACGCCGCGCCATTCATCTTGATCAGCTAGGTTCACTGCACCGTCGCTATTCATATCGAAGTCGAGGTTGTTTGTGCCGGCGATGATTTCCTTACCCAGCAAATCGATGTCGGCCGTGTCGAAAACGCCATCGCCGTTAAAGTCACCATTAACGCCGGTCGTGGGGACGCCGAACTCGATAATGTCTTGAATCTCCGCTTGCGTCAGCGCGCCGGCAAAAATTGCGAAGTCAGCCAGTTGACCCCTCAGGTAACGAGTGGCGTCCGGGTTTGGACCAGCCGCACCCAGCCCGTCACCGCCAATCGTCCAATCACCGGGCATGTTTTGACCGAATCCTTCGTCGCCGACGCCGATGACCGTCTCACCCGCCTCACCATTAACGAAGATCGTATGATCGCCTTGAGCGTTCCACACGAGTGCGGCGTGCGTCCATTCTCCCGTGGGAGTATCCGACGTGCCGTCGCCACCGCCGAACGGAGGGGGTGATTCGGGACTGAATACGTTCGTGTCCCAACCCTGCGCGGCTCCGAACACGCCCGCGTGTGGACCGCTCGCCTGGAATTCGATCCCGATAAACTGACTAAATGCTTCGCAAGGCTCTACGTTATCTGGGCATGGCGTTTTGGCGATGTTGTTCCATTCATCGCCGTCTAACGGATTGATCCACGTCACAATCGAACCTGGCGTTACGGTAATCGCGTCCAGCAGTGGATTGTCAACGATGACAATTTGGTTTTCTTCGTCTTCGATCCCTTCCCAAAAAGCGGAATTCAGCGTGCGTCCGTCACCGAGCGTTGGACCGCCTTCGGGAACGAGTTGTACGGCGCCACCGACAATTGTCTCCAAGTTATTCCCAGAGACATCGTTGAACGACGAAAAGTCCAAATGAAAAGCGACAATGCCGTCAGCCGATGCTGGCGTGAGCATCATGCTCGTGGCTATAGCCAATGCCAAAACGATTGCCAGAATAGCGATTGTCCGTTTCTTTGTGGATGCGTTCATCACAGTATCACCTTGGAGCTCGGTTGATTCAGACGCCGCTCATTCGTACGCCAACTTTCGCCTACGCACATTTGCCCCATGGTATCGCCTTTGGCGCTTGTTACAAGTATTTTCTCAAGAAAAACGTGCCCAGTTTCCAATGCGTAGACGACGGAAAAACACCATCGCGAAAAATACGACTGCATTCATGAGGAACCCGGCTGTTGGCTCGGGGACCGACTCAGTAATGAACAACGCGGTGTTCTTTGGTACGTCGGTAAACTCTTGTTCCCGGCCGCCCGGCCACTGGATTGTGACAAGATCGACGGTTTCTTTTCCATTTAACATGCCCAAACCAAAATGGGCTGCCAGTTCGTTCTGTCCGAGATAGTTGCTGCCGCCATCAATTTCTCGCAGCAACGATTCATCTGGTCGGGTCAGATCGGGCACAACGGTGATCAGCGTCCCAATACCGTCCCGATTTGACTGCGTCCCGGTAACGGCGATACGCAACCAGTCATTTTCGTTCCCGCCGTCGTTGCGCAGCAACAACGGTCCCTCGTCGTTGTTGACGACCAAAATGTCCTGGTCACCGTCCTGGTCGTAGTCGAAGACCAGTAATCCGCGACCTTGACCCGTCGCCGAGATGCCGGCTTCCGCGGACACGTCGACAAATCCGCCATTGTCGTTTCGCCACAAGTGCATGGGATCTTCGAGATATCCGGGTGTTCGTTCGCCGAGAGTACCGGACATTCCGTTTGTCATCACCAGATCGAGATCCCCGTCGTTGTCGTAATCCAGGAAACTCGTTCCCCATCCCCACTGACCGTCGCGCACGCCGGCCGCGTCTGTTTGGTCCGAGAATTCTCGCTGACCCTCGTTTCGATACAAGCGATTGCCGCGATCCGGATAGCGATGATCACTTATCGCGGTAACGAACCAATCCAGGTCACCATCGCCATCATAGTCACCGATCGTCGATCCCATGCCGGCTTGATCCGTACCAACAGAAGCTTCGCGCGTGCCGTCGGTAAACGTGCCGTCCCCATTGTTCCAAAAGAGTCGGCTGGTAAGAAAATCTGACGCGATGGTCAGATCGGGCCAACCGTCACCGTCGAGATCGGAAAACCGAGGCGACAATGCAAAGTCGCCATGAGGGTGCAGTAAGTCGACAGACACGCCGGCTTCGGTGGTGACATCATCAAAGTAACCCGGTTGTTCCGCGCCGCGATTATGAAGCAGGCGTACGTGCGTTGGGCCGTTGTCGTTTGTCTGCCACAAAGTCCTCCATTCACTTGTGTAGATGTCCAA
>CBDUAB010000999.1:0-2346 GCA_965365045.1 uncultured Planctomycetales bacterium | reverse complement strand
GCATCATGGTTCCGGACATGACGAATTCAATGTCATCCGGGTGCGCGCCGATGGCAAAAGCAGATTTGGTCATTACTAGTCGGTATCCGACACATGTGTAGCGTCTGCCGCGCCGTGAATCCTGGGCAACACCAGCGAAAAGACGCTACAGCGAAGTTGGATGCGCTCTAATGCATTTGGGCGTCACAGCTGCCGATGCCGCCACGAAAGAAGTTGAATCGCACATGCGGATGGTCTGCCAGTAAGGACATCGGCACGGAGGAATCGGGGATTCGCTGCGAGATCATTAATGTCGTAAGTCGCATGCCGAACGGATTGTCATGACCGCCTGCCTGCCAGATTGACACTTTTTCGGCTTTCCATGTTTCGACGGGACCTACCGTGATCGCTTGAGTCGGCACGTTAGTTACCACACCACCGCCCGACGTTCGTGCGTTCTGAATAATGGTCATTGGATGCAATTCGACCACGCGTGTTCCCAGTTGCCGGTACTGCTCGGGCGTCGGCGGTGAATCGACATAATCCCCGGCGCGCTTCACCGGATCATTAAAAGCCCAGTGTTTAACTTCGCCCTGACCGCCTTGCATCAGCACGCAGCGAACGTCGTCAAATGCCCGCGCATAGGTGTCATCATCCACCTTGGGAAAGTGCAGATTCTGCTCGGGCATCCGCAGCTCGGGTCGAATTCGATCAAAACACAACTCGCGATCAGCGCGTTCAAAACTCAGCGAAAAGTCGAGTGGTGCTTCGCGCCCGTCGACCACCCATTCATCCATGCCCCAAAAATGGCAGTTGCGCAAGTTCAAACCGAGTTCGTTCACCATGCGCGCCACAAGTGGCAATTGCTCAGTGGGCCCGATGGGTCCACAGATGCCAGCCGGTTCATCATCGTTGGCTACACGCCAGGCCATGATATATTCGAGTGCTTCGGCGAGATAAAACTCCTCAAGGGTATCGAAGAACTCGACTTCGAACCCATCGCGTGCGAGTCCCAAAAGATCATCGGCGGACAATCGCGCGGCGTCGTTGAGAATCTCTTGGTCAAGTGTTGTATAGTCCCACCAATCGGGGCTGATTTTACTGAGTGGTCGCATCTTTGGTCTTCAGGCAGTGTCGCGGTGGCTCATTTTTGACCTTCTGATCATATCAAGATGATTCACTCTGGCCACCCTAGGAACCGCACCGCTGGTAAGGCAAACGGAAATTCTCAAGGCCGGAACGAGCGGCGCGAGCCCCGTAGCGTTGGTTGTTGCTTTCCACGCCGCGCTGTTCCGGCATGAACCGCGAGATCGGTGTCTGTTGGCGATTCCCGCGGGAACAGCGCGGTGTGGAAACGTTCCCTCAGAAACGACACCTATCGCGCCGCTCGTTCCGGCCTACACGACCTCGTTGATAATTCCGTACCGCCCGTTGTCGACGAGGAATTGCGGTCTGCCCGTCAGGTCGGGAAGAGTCACTTTGGTGACGTCAATCCCCATCTTGTGATAGAGCGTGGCAAACATATCCTGAAAATGAACGGGCCGGTCCGAGGCTTCACCGCCCAATCGATCCGTAGCACCGATAACTTGTCCTGTTCGCAGACCGCCGCATGCCAACAAGGCACACGAAACACGCGGCCAATGATCGCGGCCGGCGTTGTTGTTGATTTGCGGCGTACGTCCGAATTCGCCCCACACAACGACGGTTACATCTTTGTCCATACCGCGCTGGTGCAAATCCTCGACAAGTGCCGTCACGCCTTGATCCAACATAGGCATGTCCTCGCGACCACGTCTAAAGTTTCCACCGTGCCAATCCCAACGGCTGAACGCGCACGTCACACACCGCGCGCCCGCTTCGACCAGGCGGCGGGCCATCAAGAAATGCTCCATGAGTCGCGGCCCCCCGTCCGACACATTCTTTGGCTTGCCTTTGCCGTACCGCTCCACTACGCGAGGATCTTCTTTGGACAAATCCAATGCGTCGGCCAACTTACTCGACGTCAAGACGCCGAACGCTTGGTTGTTGAACATGTCACCACCGTCCAACATGCCGCGCGCGTCGGCGTCGCGACGGAATCGATCAAAACTGGCCAGTAGCGACTGGCGATCATTCAATCGTTCGGGAGTAATGCCAGACAGCACCATATCGCCTTTACCTTCGCCGTTCGGCCGAAACGGTGCGTATCCTGGCCCCAAGAAGCCAGGTTTACCCGCGTCCGCCCAACGCATTTCACCCATGGGCGGCGATAGACCGACAAACGGAGGTGCCGCGGGATGGACGGCACCCCGTACCTTCGCGACGACAGATCCCAACGCTGGCCAACCTCCCGGCGGCTGCTGGCGATCGCTGCGGCCCGTGAGACAT
>CBDUAB010000998.1:0-2349 GCA_965365045.1 uncultured Planctomycetales bacterium | reverse complement strand
TAGTGGTGGGATGGGGCTCGCCGTGGCCGATTTCAACGACGACGGACTGCTCGACGTTTACACGAGCAACATCAATTCCAATCAGCGCTGGTTTGGCGAAGACATTACGCTCAATCAATATCTACGCAACGTGGTCCGCACGAAATGGATCTTGGGAGACCTGCCAGAGTACTACGAGTTGTACAACTTGCTTGGAGATAAGTGGAAGACGTTGGGCAAGACGGTTGGCGAAGGCAATTCTTTGTTTGCCAATAACGGCGATGGGACGTTCACCGAGTTAAAGGATAGCCACACACAGCGAGCCGGCTGGGGCTGGGGCGTGGCGTTCTTTGATGTGGATAACGATGCGGATTTAGATATCTTTGCAGCCAATGGCTGGATCACCGGTAAGGCCAAGGACGATTTGTGACTACCGTTCCTTTCAGGCGCGGTCGCGCAGATTGACAGATACAAACAAGGCTTCTTTTTCAGCCAAGGATTCGTGTCGGATCATTCGTGGAACGGCAACGAACACAATTTGTTGTTTGAATCGATCGGGAACGGCCAGTTTGCCGACGTCGCCCGGCCGCTTGGTTGCGACGCCACCGAAGACTCGCGCGGCGTGGCGATCGCCGATTTGGACGGCGACGGTCGACTGGATGTTGTCGTGTGCAACAACGCTGATCCACCCGCCATATATTTGAATCGGCTGCGCTCGACAGGCAATTGGCTACGATTGGATATTCGTGGAGGCGAAGGAAAAGACGTCAGTCGCGACGCCATCGGCACGCGCGTGACGATTGCCTTTGATCAAAACGGCAGCGAGAGGCAGTTGACCCGCTGGGTCGAAGCCGGTTCCGGCTATGCGTCGCAATCGGATATGCAGCTACATTTCGGTCTTGCCGGCGTTGATAAGATCAACTGGTTGGAAGTTACTTGGCCCAACGGTGAGAAGGAACGGATGGAGGGTGACACCGTAAAATCATTAATCAACTGCGAAGCCCGTATCGTGCGGGGAGTGGGCAAGATTGAAACTCGTCACAGCGCGACAACGAAATGAATTACCGGAGTGTACCGATGTCAACAAGGATTACTAATAATGAAAACAGCACGCACGTTGCCCATGTTTCTCCCGGTGAGGCCTCAGTCAGCAAAAAAACGGTGAAGAAGCCGCGGCGCTGGCGGAAACGGCTGTCACTGGTGGCGGTGGTTCTTGCGTGCTCGGCAATGGGTCTCGGTGCATGGGCTAAAGTTTCGTTCGATCGATTCGAACGAGAAGGTCTTCGCCTGCACGAAGCGGGTGATTCAGTAAACACATTTCTTCAGAAGTACGCGACGGCCATCGAGCAAAACGATTTGGACGCGCTGGCCGATCTGTATGACGATGCCTATTCGGTGAATAGCGAGGGGCTCTGGTCACTCCAGCTCAAATCCGAACGGGACGGCGTGCGAGTTTACGACTGGCATATCGAGAATCCACGTTCGTTCGTCAAGAAAGATCTCCGCGAGCAGGCGGAACATCACTTGGCTCGGATCAGCTCGATCGAGCAGATCAAATTCAAGATTTCGTGGTTCGAGGAACTGGGTGACGAGGCGCTGACGTTGCGCAGCGTGCTCTGGATTCGCGGTCATAGCCCAAATGATGAGAATCTGGAGAGCCGTACTTGGTTTCGAATGAAACTGCGTCGTGACGTTGAGGACGAATGGAAAATCGCCAGCAAAAAAATGCTCTACGGACAAACGGTGATTGGCAGCGGCAACGGGTTTACGAATATCACCGAAGAAGCTGGAATCACCCATGAGTGTCGTCAGAACTCCATGCATAATGAGCCAGAGTGGCGGCCGAACGCGTTTGGCATCATGAAATACTCAAACGGCGGTGTCTCCGCGGCCGACTACGACGGGGACGGCTGGGTGGATATCTTTTTCGCCGACGGTGTGAGTTCGCGATTGTTCCGCAACATGGGCAACGGCAGGTTCGAGGACGTGACCGAACAGGCTGGACTTCCTGTTGATGTTCGTGGCGGCACGTTGTCGTTGATTTTGGATCTGGACAACGACGGTGACCGGGATTTACTTTTCTGCCGAGGCACGGGCGAAAACATGCTGTTTCGCAACGACGGCGACGGCACCTTCACCGACGTCACGGAAAACGCCAACGTGCAAGGCATTTGGGTCGCGACCGGTGCCGCCGCGGATTACAACAACGACGGCCTCGTCGATATTTACCTCGGCCGTTACCTCGATCCGCGGACCAACATCCCAACGACCAGCTTCTACACCCGCAATGGTGAAGGCAACACACTGCTCCGCAACGATGGCAACCTGCAATTTACCGACGTAACCGAAGAAGCCGGTGTCCGTGACGGG
>CBDUAB010000997.1:0-2350 GCA_965365045.1 uncultured Planctomycetales bacterium | reverse complement strand
GATCCGGCTTATCTCACGGCCGGTCGTGCTGAGCGGGTAATCGGCGAGCTTACTCCGCGTCACCCATTTGAGAATTCTGCTGCTCGATATCGATTGCCGGGACGCAGTCGGAGTGGCTTGGTAGCAATGGAGGGTGATGCGAAAGCGCGTGACACCGTGTTTGATCGTGGTGAGTCGTTCTCCCAAAGCAACACGAAGCCCTGTCATCTCAGCAACCCGATTTTCGATGTTGGATTGGCAGCGGGGGCCGTGTTTCCACGACACGGCGAAACGGGGGAAATCCCACAAGCCGGCCCAGCGCTCTCCTTCTTGGCACTGGCGTAATAGGACTCGTCCGCGCGCGGGAATAACGACAGCAACCTCGTCGACCTTTTCAAATTTGAGCCGCTGGCGACGGACAGGCAACGTGTCGGCGATTCCTCGTCGGTTCGCTTCGCAGAACTCCGCGAGGGGGCAGGCGTCGCATTGCGGTGTCTGCGGCGTACAGATCTTGCTTCCCAATTCCATCAGCGCTTGATTAAACTCACCGCACCGTTTTCGCGGCAGCACCTGCTCAGCCGTTTCCCACAACAACCGCTGTGCCGCTGCTTGCGTGGGAGCTTGTTGTAAGGCCAGCAAACGGGCGAAGAGGCGTGTGGTGTTTGCTTCGAGAATGGGCAACCGTTGGTCCTCGGCAATGGACAGGATTGCTCCTGCCGTGTAACGGCCGATGCCAGGCAAATCGCGCACAGCCAACGGATCGGTGGGAAATCGGCCTTTGTACTTTTCGACCACTACCCGCGCGGCCGCATGCAGTTGCCGTGCACGGCGGTAATAACCAAGGCCTTCCCAGAGATGGAGTACTTGTTGTTCATCGGCGGCAGCTAAATGCGCTACCGTTGGAAAGCGTTTAAGGAAGCGAGCGTAGTAAGGCTTAACTGTCTCGACTTGGGTCTGCTGCAACATGATCTCGCTGACCCAAATCGGATAGGGATCGCGTGTCCGACGCCACGGTAGATCGCGGGCGTGTCGGCGATACCAAGCAAATAACCGCCGCCGAAAAAGAGCCAAGTCGTGGGAGTCGAATGGCGAGATGTGTTTTTCTGTTTGCAATTGACTCTGTGACACGAGGAGGAATGACTAATGACTCAAGCAAACGTTACGGCAAATCGATATTCGTCAACTCGTACTTCACCGGCAGCGATATGATCGCCGCGGGCGTCTTGTACACGAACTTGTGGTCTTTCAAATCGCCAGGTGTGGCAAAATTGTATGCCAGCCCGATTTCATCGATCTGCTGGCGAGTCGTTTCAAGGCTGGCGAGATCAATTCGCTTGCCATCCGGATCCAACAAGTAAGCTTCATTGCTGTAGATCCATCCGCGATGTGACTCGAGCGCTCCACCAGCCTCGTTAAAGCGAACCAGCACACGCACCTGGTGCACATCGGCATTTTTACGCACGCGTTGCAGCACGACCGTGACACCGGCGTTCTGACGTTCGACGTTGCGTGCTGTCATGAGTTTGTCAAACGTAAACGTAGCTTCACGACCAGGTACGAGCGCTGTGATTTCACCCTTTAACGATGCGATCTTGCGCGCATCGCGGTCCGGTAATTCAAACGGGAGGTCAACTTCTATGGACGACACCGTACTTTGAACGGACGATTCGAGAACTTTTTGGCTCGTATCGATGGGCATTGCGTTGCCGTCTTCATCCGTCGCCGACAAGCTGTCCAGTTGATGCGAGATGGCGATGGGCAGAATGCGTGGTTCCCAAGTGATTTCAACGGTTAACGTGAGCTTGTGATTGTTTGGATTGCGGAGGTTGCGCACAGCGCGTACGGTTTGCGGGTCAAAGCGAAACAGGCCACCGTAGGCGACATGGTCGTCGGGCGGGTCCTCGTTTGCATCCAATTGCACGAGCGCGATTGTGCGCATTTCGCCAGCGTATGCGTACGGCTTGAGACCTGCTTCTTTGATCACGTAATCGAGAGCTTGCCAAAAAGGAACGTCTTCGAATTCAACAGCGATTGTTGGATCACTGCCTGTTTGGCCAAATTGATTGCGAAAATCGATTACCTTATTGCCGGTTAGTTCGTGCAGTTTTGTAAGCAGCGTGGAAAGCGGAAATTCGCCTGTCAGCGTGACTCGGGTCGCCTCGGTCGTCGCCCGCGCCGCGGTTTCTTCCAACCGACTGCGAACACGACTGAGCCGCAATTTCATTTCCTGCGGCATACGATCATTTGGCGTCGGCAGCAATTCCAGGATTTTAGTGCCCAACGAAACCAGTTCCTTTTCCGCTGCTTGCCGGTCCGTGATTTTGTCCGCGTTCAACTGCTTGACTAATTGTTCAACGTCTGTCGACAAGTT
>CBDUAB010000996.1:0-2351 GCA_965365045.1 uncultured Planctomycetales bacterium | reverse complement strand
CGTTGTCTCGACAAATACCGCGACGAATGGACGCTAGTGCAACTTCAAAGCGCCCAAGCGAGGGGCACTACCAAAGCGGCTATCATACGTTATCAATGTTGGCGCCTTGCTCCGACGTACGCGGTCGGCTCGCGGGACCCACTGAAGAATATTCTACAAAATGAGCGATACTCCGATAATTATCGGTTTGGGCGAGGCCCTGTTCGATGTCTTTCCCGACCAAGAAAGCCTTGGCGGAGCACCGTTGAACGTGGCCGTCCACGCACAACAACTTGGGAATATCGGCATTGTCGCATCGCGGATTGGTGACGACGAGCGGGGTCGGCAAGTGATTCGACATCTCCGCGCGCGGAACATGCGAAGTGATTACTTGCAGATTGACACTTCACGCGACACGGGAATCGTCAATGTTACGCTTGATGACGGCGAGCCGAGCTACGAAATTGTCCTCGGTGCCGCTTGGGATGCACTGCGGTTTGATCGACGATACGAGACGTTAACCAGGCAGTGTGACGCAGTCTGCTTCGGCACTTTAGGTCAGCGCCAGCCTGAAAGCCGCGCGGCCATTCAACGATTTGTCGAAAGGGCCAAGTTGGCCATCCGTCTATTTGACGTCAATTTGCGGCAGGATTTTTACAGCGGGCCGCTAATTGAAAAGAGCCTCAGATTGGCGTCGGCTGCAAAACTCAATAGTGACGAGTTGACGGTGGTTTGCCGCTTGTTAGAGATCCATGTCGAAGACGAAGCTGTCGCGGCTACACAGCTTTGCGAGCGATTCGATTTGGATTTCATCGCCGTGACACGTGGCCCAAGAGGTGTGATTGTCTATACTGAGGGGGAAAATATCGAAACGGAGCCCGTCCGGGCGGATGTCTCCGGCGGTGATCGCGTGGGGGCAGGCGACTCGGCGGCAGCCGCATTGATACACGGTAGAGTACGGAATTGGCCCTGGCAGCGCACCGTTGATCTGGCAAACACAATCGGAGCCATGGTGGCATCACGCAGTGGTGCTTGTCCTCCGTTGGATAACTGTCCTCCGCTAGATGACGCGGTCAGGCGGCTGCTGGTTGAGTGATTTGCGACGGGTTTCAGGCCATATCTTCGATGCCCCGTGGATCGCTTCATTTCATGCTGACTATAATGAACTACTGCAGCCGGTTAGGAGTTGCGGAAAATGTACCATGGCCCTCCGAGGCCATCGATCATCAACCAGTGCCGACGGCCTCGGACGGCTGTCGTACCAAACCTCATTTTCAACCGGTTGCGGTATAGCTTTGAAAATCGCAGTTAAGGATGGTAGCCATGCCCGTACAGATGAAGCTTTCGCGCATCATCATAAGCGAAATCAACGAACAGCAGATTATTTACTTGCGCGAAGTAGATGGTGACCGTCAGTTTCCCATCTTGATTGGTATCTTCGAAGCCACGAGCATTGATCGCCGGGTCAAGGACTACGAACCGCCCCGGCCGTTAACACATGATCTGTTGGTCAATTCGATTGAGACGCTCGGCGGCGAATTGGACAGTGTCGTGATTACGGAACTCAAGGAACACACGTACTTCGCGAATCTGCGTGTGCGTTATGAGGGCGAGCTGGTTGAGATCGACGCACGACCGTCAGACGCGATCGCCGTAGCCGTAACGTGCAATCCACACTTGCCAATTTATGTCTCTGAAGACGTTCTCGAAGACGCAGCTTCATAATAGATCATGGCACAATCGCCCCCCGTAAATCCGAAGCTTGGAGGCAACAATCGCTATTCTCTTGTCAATCTCGCGGACGCACCATCGGTGCCATGTCCATGCGGAAGTGCCCGGCGCGCTTTTCAAGCAGAATCGGGTGGCATTGCCAGTATGCACGTTGTCGATATTAGCACGGAGTCGCGCACGCATTACCACAAGCGGATGACTGAGTTCTACTATGTTCTCGAAGGTCAAGGACAGATCGAGTTGGATGAGCGTCTGTTTGACATCGGTCCTGGCTCGGCCGTCATGATCAGGCCCGGCTGTCGACATCGGGCGATAGGCAAGCTCAAGATCCTCAATGTGCCTGTCCCGGCATTCGATCCGGATGATGAGTGGTTTGATTGAGGCAGAAGAAACAGCCACAGTGTAAGGTGGCCGACTCGCTCCGCGAGTCGGAACGTCTGTTGCCGAGCGAGGAGGACAGATTTCCGCAAAACATTCTCGTGCGCTCGCCACTATCCATTTCGGTTACCGCACAGATTCGAGCGAGAACACACACTAAGAACGACGAAACGCGAAGCGCTAACCATGCAAATTGAGCCGATACGCCCCAGTCGGTAGGATGAAGCGACGGCCCGAGCGCTTGCCTGGTATCTCTAGCCAAC
>CBDUAB010000995.1:0-2360 GCA_965365045.1 uncultured Planctomycetales bacterium | reverse complement strand
TTATTGGTCAGCAATTGGCTGCGCAGCCAGAGAGCTACCTTGACCAAGGACTGTCGCCTTTCGATCAACTCGTCGAGACCCTCGAGGTTGTATTGGATCAACTCGTCGGGCAGTGAGTTCCAGATCGTGGGCAGTCCCTGAGTCAGGTTGTGCCAAGCCACTTTGAAAATGATTCATACCAATGGGTTGACCAAGCTGTTAGCCCAGGAGCAGACCCAGGCGATCTGCCTTCGTTTCCAGTGCCGGCTAACGATGCTGAGTTTGATTGGCTGGAGAAGGTGAGAGTCGGCTACGATCGCGGGTTTGTGATTGCCAATGACGAACAAATTGATCTGGAAGTCGAAGATGCACAGTTTCTAATGAAAATTAATGGTTGGGGCCAGTTGCGCCACACGCGGTTGGAATCCGATAGTTCGAACCGAGATCTGAATCAGTTTCAGCTTAAAAGGGGCCGTCTAATCTTCTCTGGTCACGCATTTACTTCGGATTTCACTTATTTCGTGCAAATGGACGGTCGCAGCAGCAGCGGCGATAACCTGCGATTGCTGGATTATTTCATGACCTATGACCTGGGCCATCATTTGTGGTGTTGGGAAAAGGGAGTCTTCGCGTTTAAAACCGGCAAATACAAGATGCCGTTTACGATGGCGCGATACATGACAGGGCGCGAGCTCGAATTCACCGACCGCTCGATGGCCAGCACGTATTTTGACGTTAATCGTAGTCTTTCCTGGGGGTTGTATGGCAAACTGAATCACCGGCGAACACCGTTGCACTGGGAAACTGCAATCTTTAACGGTTTGGTAACTGGGGGGGCGGAAACCGGAAGTAGCGGAACGCTCGACAACAACTTCGCCTACTCAGCACGCCTGTTCGCTCAGCCATCGGGCGACTGGAGTTCAGGTAGCCTCGCTGATTTTGAATGGCATCAAAGGATTGCCACCCGGATTGGCATCGGCTTCGCCAGTTCAACTATCGATGAAAATGGGGAAACAGAATTCGAATCGGCACGAGTCGTGGACTCGGGTCGTCGATTGAGCGATCTCTTGGCTCTTTTGCCTACGACTGTCGACGAGTATAGCGTGTCCCTTTATTCCGTTGACGCGTCGTGTAAATACCGCGGCTGGTCGACAACCATGGAATACTACTTCCGCAACATCAATGAATTTCGTGGCGCCAGCCTGCCCGATCTTTTTGATCATGGATTCTGGTTGCAGATGGGAAAGTTCGTTATCCCCAATAAACTTGAATTGCTTGCCCGGTGGTCACGAGTTGTCGGCAATTCAGGAACGCTTGGCGCCATCCGACAAAGCGCCGACGAACGGGCTGGCGGTTTTGTTTGGTACTTCAAAGATCAACACGCCAAATTCACATTTGACGCAACCTATCTCAATGGAGCACCGATCAATTCATCCTCTCTCGATATTTCACCGGGTGATATCGGCTGGCTCTTTCGCGGCCAGATTCAATTCGCGTTCTAACGGACTTGACTCCACGTTTAGTTCACTGGACATGTTGCGGCTTCTTAGACTCCGCCACCTCCAGCCAGCGAGTCGAGCAAAGGCAGCATCACGGTGCGGCAGATCAGTGGAATCATCAACGGCAATATTCTCGTCGCCGGCATTCGTCGCGAACTCGTTGACGTCTCGACGAAAAACAATATCGGCGGCTGTGGCGTACGCGGTCACATCCTGAGCAATTCTCGCACCGGCGGCTGGAGCCCGGGATATGCGGCCGTTTGCCGGAGGCGCGGATGCCGCGGCCGCAACAAACCGATTCTCGTTCCAACGATTGAAGTCCGACACGTCCACGTTGCCGTCACAAGTGAAATCGCCGTCCGCCCAACCAAGATTTGATTGAAAGCGATTCGCATTCCAAATGCCGAAGTCCTGACCGTCCATGACGCCGTCGAGATTGGCGTCGCCATACTGTGTGCCCAATATGTCTTGGACCAGCAAGTCGATGTCCTTTGTATCGACCGCGCCGTCACCGTTCAAATCAACAAGCCCATTGTCACTGCTCGCACTGAAAGATGAACACACACGATCGATGTCGAGGGCGTTGATCTCTTGGTCACCGTTGGCGTCGCCGACCAATCGCGTAAAACTGAGCACTTCGAGGCCGTTGCTCACCAATTCGTTACCGGAAGTGTCGGTGACGCTGGAGGTTTGCAGTGTGGCCGTGTAGTCGCCAACCGGCAACACGCCACCCGGCAGGTCGCGAACTTGCCACGTGGTGGTTCTCGTGGCGGCGCTATACACAAAACCGAGGTTAGCAGCGTCAATCGTGTCGCTTGTCGTTTCATTCACCAGCAGGACATCCACCGCATCAATGTTTATGACCTCATCAAACGTAAAGCT